>JAKBXW010000156.1 GCA_021840555.1 Nitrospirota bacterium | reverse complement strand
AAAGATTGCCGACACCTCTCCCCTGTTTTCGGCCTCACGGACCCATGTCGTCCTGCCCCCGACCCCTTCCCTCTGGACAGATGGCGCGGGGCTTCTCCGACCTCCCGACTCGTGTTCATTTTTCCATGACCCGGAAGTTTGCGCCTCTTGCGAGGCCCGAATGAGATGCGCCCTCGGAGAAATTCGGGGCCCCTTCATGGATGGTTTCTTCCTCCCGGACTGCGAAGAGTTCGAGAACTGGATCACGGGAATGCGGGAGGAGCTTCTGATGCGGATCCGCTTTTTTGTCAACAACCTTGTCCGGCTCAACGAGAAACGGGGCAACATTCCGGAGGCCATTTTTCTTCTGGACCGTTCCCTGGCCTTCGACCCTCTCGACGAGGCCTGCCATGGACGAAAGATGCTTCTTCTGGCCGAGAACGGGAATTTTCAGGTCGCTCTGCACCAATATGAGATTTATCGGAAGATCCTCCGGGAGCAGGTGGGCAAGGAGCCGGATCCGGAGATCGAGGCGATCCGGGAAAAGATTCTTGCTTCCTCTGAAAAGCGGGCCCTTCCCCTCATTCCTCACGGTCCGGTCTTTGCGGATCTGGCGTTTTCTCCGGAGTGGCGGCCCGCCACGACCCTCTCCCTAGAGTTTGCCAGCGAAGACGAAGAGGAATCCCTCGACACCTCGGACGCGATCGAATCTCTTCTTTCCGCCGCCACAGGGATAGCAGGAAAATTTGGAGGTCAAGCGGGAGGGAGCCCCCGAAGCTCCCTCCTCTACTATTTCGGAACCTCCGGTCGAACGGACGGGGCCGCGAAACGCGCTGCCCAGGCGGCCCTTGAAATCAGACGCCTTCTCCAAGGAGAGACAGGAGAAAAAAGACAGGGGATTGCCCTGACTGCGGGAATACACTCGGGACGCATCCTTCGGGGGGCTCCGTCCACCCCGTTGGACCCAACCGGTACGGTGTCGAGGACGGCGATGGCGCTTTCCATGCGGGCCAGCCCCGGGGAAATCCTCGTGTCGGAGAGGACGGCGAGGCTTCTCCAAGGGCAATTCGATTTGATTGAGGCCGGCGAGATCAGGATATTGGGGCAGCGCATTGACACGTTCGTCTTGGAGGGGCCTGTTCATAACGATCATGCTTCGTCTGTCCCCGATTCCGGGAAAATCGTTGGAAGGGAACGGGAGCTTGCGAGTCTCGCCCGGAGATGGAGGGAAGGCTGCGGGGGAGTGGTCGTCGTGGAAGGAGAGGCCGGCATCGGCAAGACGGCTTTGATCCGAACCTTCCTCGGATCCGACGATCTTCAAAACGCCCGCATCCGACGGGTCGAATGCGCCCCGCAGTTCACGGCGAGCCCTTTTTTCCCTTTCATCAAGATGATCCGGGGGCCCGCCCAATTACCCGAGGGGCTCGGACGGGAGGAAGGATATGCCCGGCTGACTCACTATGCCCGCACCTTCTCCTTCGACGACGAAAGAAGAGCCGTGGCCATTCTCGGACACTTCTTCTCCCTTCCCCCCCATCCGAGCTTTCCCTTGCCGGGACTCTCCGCCTCGCACCTCAGAGAGGAGACGGCCAATCTCCTTTTGACGATCCTCAAGTACCGAGCCCTGGAAGGAAAAGGACTGTATCTCATCGAAGATCTTCACTGGCTTGACGTATCGTCGGGAGAACTCTTGAGAAAGGTCCTCCTGGACAGATTCTTTACAGAAAGGATTCTCTTTCTTCTGACAACCCGAACCGGGGAGGAGCCTTCATGGCTCAGAGAGGTCCCGAATCGGACCACCCTCCGTCTCGCTCCGCTGGAAGATGGGGAGGCCCGCACCATGATCCGAAATCTCGTTTCAGAAATCTCGAAAGGAGGACTGTCCGGGAAGTCGGAGGATTCTGTCGTCCGCCTCTCCGACGGTGTCCCACTCTTCATCGAGGAGCTCGTCCGCGAAAGACTCGAGCGGGGCGAGAACACATCAGGAAACACCCGATATCGCATTCCCGAAACTTTGGATGAGGTCTTGGCCTCCCGCCTCGACCACCTTGGCGAGGCCCGCTCCCTTGTGCAGATGGCCTCCGTCTATGGCCGCGTGGTTCCCCTCCCTCTCCTTCGCAGCATCTTCTCCGGAGATCCGGCCACCTTTGATGTTCTGTTGGCCCAAGCCCAGGGATCCGACCTCGTCTCCACAGAGACGGACCTCTCAGGGGACAGCCTCACCTTCCGCCACGCCCTTATCGTCGAAGCCGCCCGCCTCTCCATTCCCCGATCCACACGACTGAGTCTTCACGCGAAAATTGCCGAGATTCTTCGCGACAGCTTTCCGGAGAAAGCCATGGCGACTCCCGAGCTGGTCGCCCTCCATTTCGAAGAAGCCGGTCTCCTGTCTGAAGCGGTCCCCTGGTTCGAAAAGGCGGCCAGAAATTCCTATGAAAAAGGCTCATTTTTCGAAGCCCAGCACTTTCTCGACAAGGCGTATGCCCTTCTGTCCCGCATGAATGCGCCGGAATCCGATGATCCCACGCCCGACAGGAATATCCAGAGCCGCCTTCTGATCCTCCGGGGCAATCTTCTTCTGGATATGAAAGGGCAAGGAAATCCTGTTGTG
>JAKBXW010000061.1 GCA_021840555.1 Nitrospirota bacterium | reverse complement strand
CGCGGGTGCCGGCACCCGAAACACGGTAACCCTCGTCCTCGAGAATCGAGGAGAGGGTCTTCCGGAGCCCCGCTTCGTCGTCGGTCACGAGAATATGGGCCACGCTCATTCCTCCGGCTGCTTTTCCGCCCGGCCGGCCGGGAAGGATGCGGGCTCCGGGACGGGAAGATCGATGGTGAAGACCGCCCCCGCGGGGATGGCCGTAGAATAGGAGATCGCTCCCCGGTGCTCGCTCACGATCCTCTGGACGATGGCGAGTCCCAGACCCATCCCGGCATCGCGGGTGGAAAAATAGGGCAGAAAGATCCGGTCGACCGCCTCGGGGGGGATCCCCGGCCCGTTGTCCTCCACCACGATCCGTAGAAGGCCGAGGCCGCGGTCATGGGTGATCGCCACCCGGATCCGTCCCGTTCCTCCCATCGCCGCGATGGCGTTTTCGAAGAGATTCGAAAAGACCCGGCGGAGGGCCTTGGGATCGATCCAGACATCCGGAAGATCCCGGTCGACCTCCACGACGAACTCCACCTCCCGGTGGGCCGAGCGGTATAGGACGACGCTCTCCAGAAGGACTGGCTCGACCGAAGCCAGCACCGGGCGGCTCTCCGGAAGACGGGCGAAGGTCGAGAACTCGTCGACCAGGTGCTTGATGCCGGCCACCTCCGAAATGATCGTCTGGATCGACTCCTCGAAGACCTTTGCAAGATCGGAGGCGTTTTCGGAAAACTTGCGCCGGAGGCGCTCCGCCGCAAGCTGTATCGGGGTCAGGGGATTCTTGATCTCGTGGGCGATCCGCTGGGCCACCTCCCTCCAGGCCAGGGCCTTCTGGGCGTTCAGGAGGGTGGTCACGTCGTCGAAGACGACCACGGCCCCCGCCCCGGGATCCTCGAAACGATTGTAGCGCATCCGGAAGGTCTGCGGAGGATCGGTTCCGACCGTCACCTCCTCTTCCACATGAAGCCTTCCGGACAGGCTGATCCGGTCGATCCAGAGGTCGAAGGCGTGGAAGGCGGGATGGATCACCTCGCCCAGGGGACGGCCCAGAACGAAGGATCGGGGGATTCCCAGGATCTCCTCCGCCGAGCGGTTGAAGGTGGTGACGATCTTCTCCCGGTTCAGGGAGAAGACCCCCGTGCCGATGTGCTCCAGAACCTTTTCCATGTATTCCCGCCGATGGGAGAGTTCGCGGTTGGTATTGGTGAGGGTTTCGCTCGAGAGAGCGAGATCCGAGGTCATCTGGTTGAAGGATTCGACCAGGACCCCGAACTCCTCTTCCCCAGTCAGGGGGACGCGGACGGAAAGATTTCCCCGGGCGACCTCCTCGGTGGCCTTTTCAAGGGCCAGGAGGGGGCGGGTGATCCGCCGGGCCAGGAAAAGACCGAACCAGATGGCGCCGAAGATGATCATCATGGTGATCATGAAAAAGACCAGCAGATAGGATTGGCGGATGGGGTTCCGGAACTGGCGGAGCTCCCGGTAGTCCGAGAAGGCATGGGTGAGGGTCCCGAGCTTCCGGGAAAAGGCTTCCGGAACGAAGGAGTCCACCACCAGGACCGCCTGTCCCCGCTTCCGCGACAGGTTCACCTGAAGAAAGGCGCGGACGAGGTCTCCCACGCCGGTGTGCGTCACCCGTGTCGTCCCCCCCTCCGGAACCGCCGCGAGATCCTCTCTCCCGGGTGCATCGAGGAGCCGCACGTTCAGGTCGACGGCCCGGGCGAGCCGCTTCGGGTGGCCGGAGGACATCCGGTACACCTCGAGACCCGACAAGCCGAGCTCCCTTTTCTTTTTTTCCAGAAAGGCCCCGAGATCCCCTCCCGGACGGCTCTCTTCCCGGATCAGGCTCCCGGACAGGGCCCGGGCACTCCGAAGGGCGTCGCGCCGGACCTCCCGGTAGTATTCCCGGGAGACGGAGGCGGAGGCCCGGAGGGAGTCGGAGACGGGAAAGCTGAACCAGCGTTGTACCGAGGTGTTCAGGAATCCGGAGGCCACGATGAAGAGAAGAAGGGAGGGGATCAGGACCATGAGAAGGAAGGAGCCGATGAGGCGCGCCTGGAACCCCGACCCGAATCCCGATCCCGAGCGGTTCCAGTAGACCTTCGCCACGTTCCGGAGGAGGACGTAGAGCAGAAGGACGGCCAGGACCACGTCGATGTTGAAGAGGAAGACCACGATCACCCGGGCCATGAGGTTCGAACCCCCGGGACGGGCGGCGTGCTGGTACTCGAGGCCAGTCACCAGGAGAAGCCCCAGGAGGATCGTCCCGACGAGAAGAGGGAGTGATGTGAGGCGGACCCATCCCTTCTTCGGCCTTTCGCTCGCGCCGGACTGTCGGTCGGACATGGGTCAGGAGACTCCCGCCAGGTGCCCCAGACCCCCGAGAAAGGTTCCCCAGTCCTCGGGTTTTTTGGGAAGCGGAACCACCCCGGAGGCGGTCAGTGTGAAGGCCCCCATGATCCCTCCGCGTCCGGTCTCCCTGACGCGGACCCTGGCCCGGGGATCGGGACCGGCGAGGTTGGCCCAGAGCCGTCCCCGTATCCGGGACTCTCCTACCGTGACCTCCACGGGCCTGGCTTCGAGCATCCCCGGAACCATGGAGAGAATGACCCGGAGATCCCGAAGACGGCGTCCGCCCAGGGTGAGCTCCGGCGCGGTGACCACCGCCCTGGCCCGGAGGCGGTCGATGCGGCCGTGGAGGTAGCTCCGGAAGGCCATGGAGCCCCCGGGAACGGGCGTTCCGGCCGGAAGAAGGGGGGCCAGGGAGGCGAGGGTGAGGCGTCCCTGGATAAAAAGGCTGGCGACGGGCTCCGTCCCGAAGGAGAGAATCTGGCCCTGGACCTGAAGCCTGCCCCCGGGAGAGTCAGTGCGGATCTCGAGGTCCGGGAGACCCCCTTCGGCGAAGGAGGCGGTGGCCCGAAGCGTGGAGGAGGCCAGGGTCCTGCCGGCGACCACAGTGGAAAGCGATCCCGATGGTATTTCGAGGCGGAACCGGTTCATGAAGAGATTGGGGCGAAGAAGGGCCCGGTCGGCATGAAGCGTGACCCCCACTCCCCGGTCGGCCAGAAGGATGGAGAGATCGGTCCGGACGAAGGAGATCCGTCGGATGGTCGCGCCTCCCGACAATCCTTCCGGATGGATGCCGGCCGCCCAGCGTTCCAGGACCTCCCGGTAGTTGTCGCCGGATGCCCGGGAGACGGCAGTCACGCGACCCCCATCGACCGAGAGCGAATCGAGGGCGATGACCCGGTTCAGAAGGGAGAGAATGTCGACCCTGGCGGAAAGTTTCCGGATGGTGACGAGAGGCGGAACGGAACGGTCGGGGCCGGAGACCGAGAGGGGGCAGGTCATGGTCAGGTTCGAGACCTCGACGGTGCGCCGCGCCCAGTGGATCTCGAAGCCTCCCGAACCGACGCTGCAGCCGAAAGACTGCCCCAGGGCGACCTCGAGACGGGCCTTGAGGGAGTGCTCCAGGAGACGCGTACCCGCAAAGCCCAGGAGAACCAGAAGAGGCAGGAGGAGCAGGAGCCCCAGGCGAACACCTCTCAAGGAGCCGCGCCTCCCGGGCGCCCAAGATCCCGCTGGCGCACGAAGAACATCTTGGTCTGGTAGAGAATGTCGTTCATGTAGTCCCGGTCCTCCGCCGTCATGGAGCCACCGACGGTTCCCGACACGAAATCCAGAAGGTCGATGTAAAGACGGGCCGCATCCATGTTGGCGATCCCTCCCGGACGACCGGTGGCCGGGTCGACTCCCAGGGCATGGACCGCCATCGCCCCCAGGATCGCCGGAATATGGCCCAGGCGGGGGGGCTCCTTTTCATTCGGGCCGGCCGCGGGGGGGATCTGGCCCATTATCCCTTCCTTGCCCCGGGCGGCCGCGTAGAGGTCGATCAGGTCGAGATAGAAGCGGGCCTCGGAGGGGCTGAAGCGTTCGTCGGGAAGGCCGGTTGACGGATCGACGAAGAGATGGGAGGCGACCATCCCGGAGAGGAGTGCCAGGAGGCGCCCTTCGCGGGCCTCCTCCGCCTTTTCCCTGAGGCTCTTCTCCGAGTCGGTGACGGGCGGGGCGATGGGCTCTTCGGGAGTAGTTTGGGTCCGCGGCGCCTCCTCACGGGCCGGCTCCTCGTCGAAGCGCATGCGCCGATCGTTTATAATGATGGAGGGTTCGGACTCCGGGTTTTGCTGGTCGCTCATGGATCATCCTTTCGAAGGGTGTGGCCCGTGCATACATTCTGGAAGGTTTTCCTCCCCCTGTTCGTCGCCATCGATCCGCCGGGGGTGCTCTCGCTTTTCTTCAGTCTAACACAAGGCATGGAGGGGGCCCAAAAAAGAAGGACGGCCGGGGCGGCGGTCCTGACCGCCTTCCTGACCGTCCTTTTTTTCGACGTTTTCGGAACCTCCCTCCTCGACTTCCTCGGGCTCTCTCTCTGGGACTTCACCCTGGCCGGGGGACTTCTTCTTCTGGTCCTGTCGGTCTCGGACCTGCTCAGAAACCAGGACCCGAAGGAGGCGGGACGCCCCTCGCTCATGACCGGCCCGATCGGGGCGGTCCCCCTCGGCATCCCGATCATCGCGGGACCGGCAACCCTCACCACCTCCCTCATCTTCTCGAAGTCCGTCTCCCTCCCCTGGGCCCTCCTGGCCCTGGGCGTCAACATGGCGCTTCTCTTCGCCGTTCTCCTCTTTTCCGACAGGATCACCCGGATCCTGGGCCAGACCCTGTCGGCCGCGGTGGGAAAGATCTTCTCCCTTTTGCTTGCCGCCATCGCCATCCACCTGATCCACCGGGGGATCAACGGCCTTCTGGGCCTCCCGGGGGGATAGCTCCCACCGGCAAGACTTCCGTCGATGTCGGGCATCGTCCGGGTCATGACCACCCCGGAGGCTGCCGCACAACCGGGGATTTCCTTTTTGAACCGGATTTTCATCGGCTCCCCGGATCCTGAGATGAGCATGCCTGTCACTTCCGGTCCTCTGTGAGATCCGGCGGACCTGCGGTGAAGGTCATGCATGACACGAATAGGGCGATACGCGACAGCCGGTCGGGGACACAAGAAGAGATCCCGTTGATCGGAATGGCGAATTTCCCGCATAATCATACAAGAACCCTGTCGATCGGAGAATCGTATGTCAATCGTGACCATTTCCCCTAAATTCCAGGTCGTAATCCCGCAAAAGATTCGCGAATCCCTGGACCTTCGTCCGGGACAGAAGGTCCAGGCCTTCTCCTACAAAGGCAGGATCGAGCTTGTTCCCGTAAAGAAACCCCGCGACATGAGGGGCTTTCTTCCCGGGATCGAAACGGATGTCCCGAGAGACCGGGACCGATCGTGAATGTGGTGGACTCTTCCGGATGGCTTGAATATTTTGCCGATGGGCCCAATGCGGACTTTTTTGCTCCGGCCATCGAGGAACCGGAGCAACTGATTGTCCCCTCGATCAGTCTTCTGGAGGTTTTTAAAAGAGTTCTCCAGCAAAGAGGCGAAAACGATGCCTTTCAGGCGGTCGCCCTGATGATGGAGGGACATGTGGTGGATCTGGACGGGGATCTGGCCATATCGGCGGCCTCTTTGAGCCATGAGGAAAAACTCCCGCTGGCGGACAGCGTCATGCTGGCCACCGCGCGAAAGTTCCAGGCGCTTCTCTGGACCCAGGACCGTGATTTCGAGAACAAGCAAGGGGTCCGGTACATTTCAAAGACTTCCTGATTCGCGGTTATCCCGGCTCTGTGGATCCGCAAAGGGTCATCCGGGAGGATGGCGCTGGATTGGCGGCTCTTCCTTCTGACGGTCCTTACCTCGCGGAATCTCCGGAGGCCGACAGGAACATTCCAATGGCCGGCATACGGTTCTCCCTTGCCTTCCTAGCCGGGGGACACGCATTGAGCCGAAAGGCGACATTACCCTGGCCCTGTGGAAAAAACTGGCCCACTTCCGTGTTTTGGACCGTCGCGAAAAAGTCGGTTGACATCTGGAAGGAGGTGCACGCCATGGGACGCTCGATATTGGAGCGTGGGCTCCATCAGGCCACGGAACACCGGTGATTCTCGCGAATGGGCCGAGAAGGCACAGCCCATGGCCGATCAGGCCCGTCATCAGTTCCGCGTTTCAAAAATGACGCGCTGTTCGAAAACACGAATCGGCGCCTGTCGGCTAAGTGGTAACGGCAGCGGGAAGAGGCGTCCACGCTGGGCGCACCGATCTCGGAGAACCTGCGGGAGTTGGGGTATTGAAGGGCTGCTATTTACAATAATCTGGCTATTCGTTAATAATGCGGCTTACTGTTCACACCAACGTCAATAAGAGAGGACGGAAAATGCAACGCGGTCCCACGGGCACCCGTCACGCCACCGCCATCTCAGGTGAACATGTCGCAACCTTCGTGCCATGCCCCTTGCCACCGGAACCGCCGCTCCAGTTCGACGCGCCGCGACAGACACGCCTCGAGAGGGCGCTTCTCGCCTGCGGGCGGCTCGATGCCATCACCGCGCTGCTGCCCGACCCCGACCTCTTTCTCTACGCCTACGTCCGCCGAGAAGCGGTGCTCTCCAGCCAGATCGAAGGAACCCAGTCGTCGCTGTCCGACCTGCTGCTCTTCGAATTGGAGCAGGCGCCCGGCGTTCCCTTCGACGACGTGGTGGAAGTTTCCAACTACGTCGCTGCGCTGGAGCATGGGCTCGCCCGCCTCTCTGAAGGTTTTCCCCTGTGCAACCGGCTGCTGCGCGAAATCCACGGCAAACTTCTCGCCCGCGGTCGCGGCGCCGACAAAAACCCAGGCCAGTTCCGCACCAGCCAGAACTGGATCGGCGGCACGCGCCCCGGCAACGCCCAGTTCGTGCCGCCGCCTCCGCATGAAGTTGAACCCTGCATGGCGGCGCTGGAACGCTTGGAATTGGAGGAAGGGATTCGGGCATAAACTCCTCTTGTTTAGAGGGGTTTCAATCAGAAATCTGAGTTGAGGAATGGATTGTTTTTGAAACCAGAAAATCGCTCTCAGGCTTCAAAAGGGGTCAAATGAAATATCGACACCCTCCATATAGTTTTCCTGTTCGGAAAGAATGCGATCCCCACGGACAGACAAGGCCTTTTCGAGGATATCCCTCGCATTATCTATCAGGTGTTTTGTTTCCAGCCTTTTAAGAAAGGATGCGGTCGAATAGACGACAACCCGATCCGGGAGTCTGACCAAAAAGTTCGTTTTTGTAACATCCGCGTCTTCAAAGAGAAGGATTTCTATCCTGTCGTTTGACTTTGCCAGTTCACGGGAGAGGATTTCGGAGGCGGATTCCTCTCCACGCGACCGGCTTCGTACCCTGGGGTTTGCATTGAGGAGAATTTCAAATTCGTCGAAGGTTTCCGTCGTCCCGACATAAACCTTCTCGGGTTCGTTTTTGCGAACCCAGTCCAGAATTTCCTGTGCGCCAGTCTTGTCGAGATGACGGGTCACTTCGAATCTCACCATATCCGGGATGACCACACGCAATCCCGGCAAAAGCAGCGTATCGAGTGCTCCCGCTACCGCAAGCGTTACCAGAGGCCCGGCATCCGTCACAATGATGGATGCCTTCGGATGCCCGGGATTCCCTGTTTTCATCAAAAAACCTCGTCCGCCAGTTTCTGTTGGGCATCGGTCCTTTTCGGTTCGACGGTCGGGTAAGGAAGGCTCCTTTTTCCAAGTCCTTCCAAAATATCTCCCCACCACCATTCCTCGCCTGTGGCTTCCTCGAAGTCACGGCGGCTGATTTCGCCGGCGGAGAGCTGGCGAAAGTAATCGTCAAGCAACTTCTCGTCGTTAGCGGAAGGAGAATGTGCCAGTTGTAGTCGAGTCATTGATGAACTCCTATTCCCTTCAGTTCAACTGTATTGATTGGAGAGCATGGTGTTATTGGCCCTTGGAAGACCAAGAGACAGCCGTTACTTTCTTGTCTCCGGTAGAACCACTGTGTTCTGTGTTTGCAGGGACAATGAAAAGATCCCCTTTTGAGACCTTCTTTGTTTCCCTGGCCACGGTAAATTCCATCTTCCCTTCAAGAATCAAGGTTACGACCGTTTCGGAGTGAGTATGTTTTGGGATCATGGTTCCCGGGGCGAATTCCATGTACCGAAGTTCGACATTAGGAAGGCCAATTGTCTTAACCTGGATACCATCTTCAATGTCGTTAGGCGGAATCTTCTGAAATGAATGGAAATATGATTCCATTCTTTGCTCCTTTTACAGAACCTCTCTTTAACCAGAATACCAAAATTATTTCAATCAGGAAGTATGGATTAAGATTATAGAGCCAATTCTGAGAAGTCAACCATGAAAGTAGAATCTGCACTAGAAGACATGAATGGGAAAAAATTGAAAATCAATCATGGAATTTAGATACCCAGAATGTATTCCTTGCTTTATAGTAAGAGATTTTTTCCCGATCAAGAGACGCGTTCCTGCGTCGGTGGAGGGAATCTGGAAAGAAGGAGAGGAAGAAAGCCAGACTCCCGATCAAGAGGGCTGATCGGGGAAGAGTCCCGGAAAAAAATGGGACGCGATCGCCGTGGGAAAAGCCAGGCACAGGGGTGCGCGGGGACCCTCGGACACCAGGACTCCTTTTTCCGCGAGCGCAGACACCACCCTTCTCGCTTGCCGTTCTCCCGTTCCGACAATGCGGGAAAGGTCGGCCCTTAAAACTTCCCCGCGGTAAAGGGCCACCTCAAGGACGGCGGACGCTTTTTGAGGAAGGTTTCCCAGCCGTATTTCCTCCTCCGCCCACATGAGAACACGGATTCTCAGACGAGACGGGTCCATCAGGCCCTCCATGAAACCGACCTGATCGAGACAGGCCTTTAGAAAAAATTCGGTGAAGGCCGCCAGCGCTTCTTCGCTGAGTCGCCCTCTTCCGTCAAGGTCGTTTCGACGGGAAAGATCGCAGGAGGAGAGATGCTGTTTATAATTTCCAACGTCACGGGCCAATCCGCGGGCGACCGACCAGATGGCTCCTGTCTCGAGAATCTCCGCAAAGGTCGCATGGGAAAGAAGACGCGCAACACGTCCGTTTCCGTCGAGGAAAGGGTGAATCCAGACAAGACGATGATGCATGGCGGCCGATGCAAGAAGGGTTTCGGTTTTGCCGAGATTCGAATAGACCTCTTCAAAACGCCGCATGAATCCCGGAACTGAGGTCCAATCCACGGCAACATGGTGCCCGACGACCACATCCTGGCGACGGAACTTCCCGGGTTCGATCCGGATCTTTTCCCGCCCCGACTGATCCTCGACCCAAAGAAGGCTGTCCGGAAGTTCTTCGCAAAATCTCCGATGGATCTCACAGATTGCGTCGAGGGTGGCAAACCTGCCTCGGACTCCACCCGCGTCGATCCAGTCTTGAACCGCCACGTGAGCCCTGGCCTCGATCTGTAGATCCCGCTTTTCAGGGTTGTCGCTATATTGATTATGGAGGGCTCTGTCGATATCGATCGGATGTGTGGCATGGCCTTCGATCAAATTGCTGTAATAACAATTCATTGTCCTGACAAGATCCGCCAAGGCCGGAACCATTTTCTCCGGAAGGGACCGACGGAACCCCGAACTCTTCTGGGCCAATTCGAGGGCGAGGTCCATCAATCGGGAACGGTGGCGAGACCCTTCTTCAATAAGAAGCGGATCCATCAAGCCAAGGGGTCCTCCCCGATCGTCGACCGGATAAATGTCCGGATCAATGTCCTCCATTTTGTTATCCATAAGTCATTATATTTATTTTTTTATTTAAAATTCAATTCTTCTTGGTTTCCTTAAAAATGTCCGGACAGATGTCCGAAAGTCTAAACCTTAGAGCAAACTTCCGGAAGCAATAACGGTCAATGGAAACGGCAGACATGGCGATTCTTCCATTTCTGTTCCTGCAGATTCTGACTGCGGCCGGAGATTCGTCCTGACCGCGAGGCGCACCTGAGCTTTCTGTCGAATTTTTCAGCCGGGATGACGATCTCCTGGCGCTCCATTGCAACCCCTTCCCGATTCTCCAGGGCAAACGAAGCGGAGCCATCTTCCGTTTCATCGGCCATTTCGCGCAAAAGCCGGACAAAAGCCAGGGCAGTCCACCGATTTTTGACCACGATCGTAGATTTTTCACGGCAGGACCCCCCGGTTCCGTCAGGGGAGCGAGTTCCCGGAGCGAAAGGGGGGATGGAGCCTTCCCGAAAACACCAAAGCAAGCACCAGACGGTTCGTTCCCTCCGCTCCGCGGGTTCAGGAAGAACGGTCAGGGTCCCGAAGAGGGGGAAATGCCGCCGGAATGTTCCGTGTCCTTCTTCAGAAAACGCCCCAGTCCGCTTCCCCCCAGGATCGT
The DNA here is from genome assembly GCA_021840555.1 of Nitrospirota bacterium. GTDB lineage: Bacteria > Nitrospirota > Leptospirillia > Leptospirillales > Leptospirillaceae > UBA4572. The sequence goes on along the minus strand of JAKBXW010000061.1, from coordinate 480 downwards.
CGCGACCCCGATCCCGTATTTTTCCGGATCGAACCGGGCATTGTCGTGAACAAGGTCGTATCCCGCATACGCGACCAGCCCCGTCATCGCCAGAAGCGTCAGGACCGAGATCAGCTCGAAGGTCTGCTTGTCCTGTTCCGTCAGAATGTTTTTAGGCTCTTGAATAGATTCTGTGGGAAAAATAGTCGAACTAGCTTACCCATCCATAACCCCCAAAATACTGCTGGAAAGTGTCTGCCCGAAGAGCAAACACACCGCCAGCCGGGAGATTAAGAGTAGACGTCAGCCCCGAGTTGATCCAATCGCGCGGCAAACCTCGCCCTTCAGGGTGGGGAAGGATAGCGAGGACGGCATGGCCGTCCCTGTAGTGGCTTTTGCAAAATTTCATCGTAGGGGACCACCCGATTTCGTCGTAGGGATCCACCCAATTTCATCGTAGGGATCCACTCCGCGAGAGTCAGCCATACTTGTGTCTCACCA
>JAKBXW010000060.1 GCA_021840555.1 Nitrospirota bacterium | reverse complement strand
GACGGAAGGATTGAACGCAGCGGACCTGGAAAGATCGGTTCGAATGGCATACCGCAGCTTCTATCTCCATCCCGCCGTGTGGCCGGGACTCCTCGCGGGCGCCCTTTCCCCGTCTTCCCTGATGTGGAAAATCCGCGCCGGCGCACAAGCGGCGGTATTTTCGCTGTCCCGCCCCGGAAAACGGGCCGACGCCACCTGACGCGCATCGCGAACCTTGCCCGATTTTCGCATCGACAGAAGGCAGGGCAACGGGAACCACATTTTCAATTCGCGGGGACTGGAGGAAATTTCTTTTCGAGAATCCGGGCCCTCTCGCGCATGTCTGACGGAACCGAAAGCCCGAGAGCCTCTGCCAGGTCTTTCCGGGCGCCTTCAGGATCCCGACCCACTCGTTCCTCGACACGTTCTATAAGAAGTTTGAACAATTGGATATTCAATAATCTGTTCGCTTTTTCCTGAAGGAGGCCCGCCCTGAGCAGCATTTCCGTTACATCAGGACGTTCTTTTGACAGGAAATATTCCCCGAATTCGGAGTACCCACGTATAAATCTTCTGTCGGTCTTTACAGCCCGGTTCAAATACCTGATCCCGATAGGTATGTCCCGATCCCAAAAAGCCAATCGTGCCAACTGAAACTCGATGGAGCCGTCTTTCGGGAAGTGGGGACGGGATTCCTCGAGCAAGGCGGCCGCTTCCTCGAATTGGCCGAACTCGGCAAGAAACTCCGCCTGCTTCCGAACCTTCCACCGGAGGGGCAACTCCTCCCGGAACATCTCCGGGTGTTGCCAGAGGTCCTTCCATAACTCTCCCAAATAAGTCCATTGGAGGGGAAAGGAAGGGTCCGCCAATGGCTGCATGACCAACAGCGGAGCCCCGGCATTCTTCTTCGCGCTCAAGGTCCGATATAATTTCATGGAAAGTTCGATCACCCCGCCACGCACCTCGTTTTCATAGAGTGGGAGGAAAAATCCCGTATCGAGGATTACGACAGCCGGATCGATGGCGCTCGTCAATTGAGGCAGGGTGGACACGGAAATATCCGCCCTCCCGATTCGCGCAGTGATTACTCCATCCCGAAAAGAGGATGAATCCGCCGGAGAAGGAAGGGCCTTCTTCCAACCATCCCATTGCGTTTCCACGAGCGGATCCTGCCCGGGCGTCAAATGGATCAACCGAACCGAAAACGGAGCCTTCGCAAACATGGGGTAGTAATCGAGCCCTGGAGCGATCAATAGAACCTTTCGTCCTTCATCGAGGAGTGGAACGGCTTTACCGGCGAGTTCTCTCAATCCGGCGGCATCATCCGCGGGAAAAACGGCGGCGGCGCCCCCCTCTGCTTTACACAGCGTGGGTATGGAGAGTGCGACGCCCATTATGGCAAGGAATAACGAACAAACCTGGTTCATATTCACATTCTATTATTTTATCGCGATATTGGGTATATCCAAGATCCACCGCCTGTTCCCGCATAATGGAGGCCGCAAAAGTTTCTGGTGTTTTTCCGGGGAGACCGGAATCGGTGAAAAAGTTAGACCGGAGGCTTCTCCCGGATTATATTGGATCTTGGAATTGCCGGATTGCAGGAGGTAGAGCGTGATGAATCCCATTGTCCCCCGATCCCGATTTCTGCCGACCTTGGCCTCCCTGTTGGCGTTCCTGTTCCTTTGGGGTGGTTGCGGCCATTCAGTAGAATCCGCAGCGCCTGCGGTTCCCATCATCCGCATGGTTAGCCTTGCGGACAATGGTGTCCAGGCGAATGGCGACTCGGACACGCCGGCAATCAATGCGGAGGGGAATATCGTCGTCTTTACCTCGCTTGCAACAAACCTGACCCTGACGGACACCGGAGGAACCCAGCAGGTATTCCTTCGGGATGTCAAGGCCGGGAGGACGTTCATGGTATCCGAGGGAGTTGGAGGAATCCCCCCCGATGGGGAATCCGGGATGCCCTCGATTGACAATTCGGGCCGATTCGTGGCCTTCGAATCGGTCGCTTCCAATCTCGTCGCAGGGGAATCCCTGCCAGACATCGTGAAAAATATCTACGTGAGGGATGTGTCGACGGGTACGACCCGGAGAATCAGCACCAGCACAGACAACGGATTCGCTGACGGCAATAGCGAAAGCCCGTCCATCTCGGGGAACGGAAATCTCGTTGTATTTGCCTCCACAGCGGATAACCTGGTCCTTCCAGCAAGAGGAATAGAGCGAAAAAAAGAGGTTTATGTCGGGAATCTCCAGAGCGGAACGACACGGAGAATCACCGGCGCACCCGACAACGTGACCCCGCCGAACGGGGACTCATCGAACCCGGTGATCTCCCGGGACGGTCGGTACGTTGCCTTTTTGTCCTACGCGAGCAACCTCGTAACAAACGATTCGAATGGTGTGGGAGATGTCTTCCTCATGGACCTGTCCATTGGAGTGACCACATTGGTCTCTCTGGACAACGCAGGACGCCAGATCCATGCCGCCACCCCCTCGGTGAATCGCCCGCTTGCCCTCTCAGCCAGCCCCGACGGTCGCCATGTGTTTGTCGCTTTCGTATCCATCGATAATTCCATCGTCCCTGACGATAACAACAGTGTACGGGATGTCTTTCTCAGAGTGATCGACACGGTTACAGGCTTGGCGACAACGGAACTGGTATCGGTGTCGGCGTCCGGGAGCGGAACGGGTAACGGGTATTCCGATCGTCCGTCGATCAGCGACGATGGCCGGTTCGTGGTCTTCCGCTCCGAGTCCTACGACCTCACCAACCCGCCGGGTAGCGCGAACAAGGCCGAAATTTTCGTCCGGGATCGGGATCTGGGGGTGACACGGAAGGTTAGCGCCGGGTTAAACGGACAAGACGCAGCTCTTGCGGGTCCAAGTAGCGTGAGCGCAAACGGGGCAGTGATCGCCTTCGAATCGGCCGCGGGCAATCTCGTCGCCGGGGACATCAATGGGTTCCAGGATATCTTTATCGCAACGTTTCCGTGAAACCGACCGAGGTTCAGGCAAAACGAAGGAATAGAAGCCAAAGCAGGAAGGTGACAACCGCCACCCACCCCATCCGGACCCTGCGCCTCCCCGACGCCCCCGTGATCGCAGCCAAGGTGCTGGCCACCCATAGGACAAAGGATCCCACAGCAAGGTGGGCGGCCCAACCCCGTACAGGCCTGTAGAGGAAAAAACGTTCCGGGGCGATGGCAACCCCCATATGGCGGGCAAGTTCGGGGATTCTCCCGGAGATGTACCCCCCCTCTCCCGAATAGTATGACCAATATCCTGAAGTGGCGCCGACTATCCCCTGGATGGAGAAACAAACCCGGAGAGCTTCGGCAAATCGCCCTTCATCCTCCAACCGCCGCTCCATCCCGACGAGTAAGCGCATCGCCTCGACGGCGTATGGGTTGAATGGAGCCGGTCGTGAGGCAGCGCTCTCCCACTCAAGGCGGACCGTTTCCCAATCCCCTCTTCGTCCCGCATCCTTCCCGGCGTCGAGATGAACCCAGGAAAAATGAACACACCAAGCATCAAGGACGAAGAGAAGCGCCAATAGGGTCGCGACGAACATCAAGAGTCGGACCGCAACACGGTGATCGGGAGTATGTCTCGTTATCTGGCTCATTGAAACAAAGGTATTATATCTCCATGCGGGGTAGGCGGTGAACATGTTGTCGAACACGTCTCGGAACCCGAGGGCATGGGGGCCATTATTGCCCTTCGGGGTCTTCCTTGTATTCTCTGCCATTGCGATCTACCATTCGGCCCCCCACCTCACCGGGGGGGATTGCGGGGAGTACGTTACGGCCGGAGCCTACCTTGGGAACACCCATCCGCCTGGCAACCCGGTCCACCACATGGCGTCCTATCTTTTCCAACAAATCCCGTTCGGGGACGCATACGGGCGATCCGTCCTGCTTTCGGCCCTTTCCGCCGCTGGAGCAGTGGCCGTCCTGTTCCTTGTTTCCTCGGCCATGGGCGTTCCGGTACCGATCTCCATCGGCATTTCTTTTCTGTTCGGCTTTTCGAAGCCGGTGATGCACAACGCACTTGTAACGGAGGTGTATACACTTCTCACCCTCTTCCTGGCACTGTACAGCCTGTATTTCCTTTCCCCTCTCCCCGATGGGGATGCGGATGGGAGACGCAGAAACCTCGCGCTGGCGTTCCTTTCGGGGGTGGGCATGGGGGTTCACTACCTTTCCATTTTCTATACCCTCCCTTTACTGTTTGCTGGACTATGGAGGCAACGGAGGGAAACTTCCCTCCTCGCACGAGGAGCTCTCCTCTTCCTTGTTGGATTTCTGGTCATGCTATACCTGCCTGCGAGGGCGTTGGCTCACCCTCCGGCCAATTACGGCGACCCTTCCACACCGGTATCCTTCCTTAGATCTGTGGGTTGGAGTGTCTATAGTTCCCGTCCGGTGAAAGGCCGTAACGCCCTCCTCCTGCTCCGACAGTTCGGCTGGACGGGCATTGCCCTGCTGTCCACCCTCTCCGCCGCCATCCTCCCGCTAACCGCGCTCGGACTCGTCGCGGGGGGAGCTCGCGCCAGACAGGCGACCCCTCTTCTCTCTTCAGCCGGGATGTTCTTCGTAGCGAATGTTCTCCTCCAGAATTATCCTTCCCGCATCATGACGGAATCGGACGCTTGGCGATTTCTCGCCCCTGCCGCCATTCCACTTCACCTGTACGCCGGAATCGGGATGACGGTCCTGTTTGAAAAGTTCGCGAGCAGCGAAAAAACGCCGGGAATGTCACACCGCCGGACCGCCGTCGCCGTGCTTTGTCTTTTCGGAATTCTTGTGGCGGTAACAGGCTGGAGGTCTACGAAGGATAACAGCCGAAACCGGGACTTCGTGGTCCGCGACTACTTCCGGGAAATTTTTCTATCCCTGCCGTTAAACGCTTCCGTGATTCTCGACAAGGATACGGAAGTTTTTTCGGGACTGGCCACCCACTTCGTCGAACGGCTTCGGACGGACCTCTACCTCGTTGACCGAACCCAGAGTCATCTGGCGAACATCTACGGAGATGGAGACCTCTCCCAGAGGCGCCTGGAGTTCTTCAAGGCCCAGAAGGAGAAAATTTTCCTGGACCAATACCCCGACGCGGTCGCGTTCGTCACCCTCCCGGAATGGGCCATCCGGGAAAAGCGGTGGCGAAGATACGGCTTTGCCTTTTTAACCAAGCAGGCAGCAAAGCCCCTTTACGATTTTCCGAAGGCAAACCCCGTCCGTTTCGGGAAGAATGCAGCGACCGCCTACGACCTTAAAACCCGCGGGATACTCAAAGACATTCTACTGGCTAATTTGGCACGCTCCCCCCTCACGGTAGCAGAGTTCCTCACCGCGTCTCTCAGGATTGAAAGGATCGCGTGGGACGACCCGTCTTTCTACATTGAATACGGAATCAGGATGACCGGGCAAGAAATGCTGTCCGAGGCAGAGAGCGCTTTTCGGCGCGCATTGACGATTTACCCCCCCTCTCCGGAGGGAAAACTGCAACTCGCCATTCTGATGGCCCGCACAAGGCGCCTTTCCGAAGCCGCGCTACTGCTGGCCGATCCGGAGGTGCAGGAATACCCCGAAGCACAGTTCTACCTCGGCAACTACTACAATCACATCGGGCTTTTCAAGGAAGCCGTCGCCCGATACGAGGAGGCAGCCCGTCTCGGGTACAGGACCGCCACGCTATGGAACAATATGGCGGTCGCTCTTATCCGAACAGACCAACGGGAAAAGGCACGTCAGTACTTCCTGGAAGCTCTTCGAGTGGATCCTTCCTACCAAGGCGCCCGCGATAACCTCCATCGCCTGGAGTCCGAAAAGAACTCCATACCTTGACCGATCCGTAGTCTCATCGAGTTGCAGGAGCAAGAATCGCCAGCGTCTGCCCGATTTCCGCCCGGTCCCAGTATTCGACGAAGATCTCCTCCACCCGGAGGTCGTACGGCGCTACCAGCGTCTGCACCTGTCGGCTTCGGCCCACCGTGTACTCCATGACCGGCTCGCCCCTGACCGCCGTGTCTCCCTTCTTCTTCAACCACTTCTCCACCCGGATCTCGTCGCCGTCGGCCGAATAAGGTGCGAACAATACGTTCCGGGCGCGGGCGAGTTCCGCATCCGTGGGCGCCTTCGACCGCACCGTCGCCACGATCGTCGCCACCCCCGGCGTCGTCCCCGCCGTGTACCGGTTCGAGGCGTCGCCGAACCGGTCCGTCAACCGGTCGGGATACTCCAGCCGTCCACCGCCACGGGCGATCCGGTACTCCACCTTCGTGTCGGCATTCGGGTTGTCGTTGATGTCGGTCACCTTGACGCCGATGTCGGTACGGCTGTTCCCGTCGGCAGGGAGCGTGGCGGGACGGGCCTTCAGAATGACCTTCGCAGGGGCGTCCGAGAGCAGCGTGATGCTCACGTTCCCCGAGGCGTTGCGCAGCGTCGCCGTCGCCGTCACCACCACGATCCCGATCTTCTTCCCCGCCGTGTACTCCGCCGTCGCGGTTCCGGAGGAATCGGTCGTCCCCGCGATCGTCCGCAGCGTCCCGTTGGCGCTCGACAGCGTGAACGCCACCGGGTCGCCTGCCACCGGGGCGGCGTTCGGGTCGAGAAGGGTCGCGCGGATCACGGACCGGCTCCGTCCGTCGGCCGTCAGTTCCGTGCGGGACGCATCCATTTTGAGGAGGTACTGCATCCCGCGCCTCGCCGCCGCACGGTTGACCGGGGGCGTCAGCGCGATGTCGATCAACGCCTCCTTGAATGCGGTCACGTAGTCCACCGTCACCCCGCCGCTGTCCAGATCCTTCGCCGACAGGATCACCGTCTTCGCCGCGAATCCTGCCGTGTAATCGAACTCGACCTCGCCCCAAGAGTCGGTCTCGCCCCGCCAGCGGGTTTCAACCGTGGCCCCCACGTCCTTCCCGAAGTCCCCGGCGCCCACGGTTCCCGTGTACTCGTTCGTCGTCGCCAGCGTCAGCTTCATGTGACGCCCCTTTACCGGGTTTCCGTTGGCGTCCTTTGCGATCAGTTTGATCCGTGCCTTCGAGGACGAATCGGCCGGCAGATCCTTCTTGTCGATCGAGAACACCACCACCGGCTTCGTGTCGATCGTCCACTTCGACGCGCTCGTGACCGGATCGGCGGCGACGTTGTCCGCAGAAGCGAAGTGCCCAACCACTTGCCCATTCTCATAGCCGTCTCCCGGGCGGATCGTGTAACTCCCCCGGTAGGTTCCAGGGGAAACCGCCGGCGCCCCCGACGCCCCTTCCCTCGGAAGAATCTCCACCATCGGGATCCCTCGGACGTTCCCCAAGTCGAACGCCGCCCCGCCACCCGGTGTGGCGTGCAATTCGACATTCACCTGGTCCCCGGAAACCAACTTCCCGGAGATCCCCGCCACCCGGAAGGTGTCGTCGATCACGTCCTTGATGACAGGCCGACCAATCGATGGAGCAACGGGCTGATCTTGGAGAACAAACCTGTAGATAATTGCGCTCGTCAGGGGATTATACCCGTTCGGATAATAGGCACCCTCAAGGGATGAAATACCCAGTCGTACCCTGTCCACTCCCCCAAGGATGCGAGCGGGGGCCGCGGACCGAGGCGCCGGTTTGCCGTTATCGAGGTAATACCCCCTCGCCGGCACCCCATCGATGTATACGGCGTTCTTCCCGGCCCCCCATGTGAAGGTCAACCGTACGTTCTGCCCGATTGGAATCTCCCGTCCCAAGGCGATCCGGGTCCCCCACAGATCCCCATCATACCCATCGCCCCAGACCGTTAGCACCGCCCCGTTATCGATCCACGGCATATGGTGCGGACGTTGCCAGTAGACATAGACGGACAGGGGGGAGTGGTTATCCGGTCGAAGAAACTCGAAAAGAGTCTCTGACGTCGCCGGTTCACCCGGTGCATCCCTACGGATCAGCATCTCGATGGTCCCGGACGCGGGGGAAAAGGAAGGCACCCCTGCAAGCGGATAAACCACGTAGTCGCTTCCCCGATATCCGGATTGGTGCGGGTACTGGCCCGGTACGGTTCCGCTTTTCCAACCCCGGATGCCGTTATCCAGTATGCCCCCGCCTCCCTGGATGACCTTCCCACTCGTCCCATCCCTCCCGGGCTCATCGTCCAGCAGGACCGCTCCATTTGCGGTTCCCGACCAAGGAATTAGGAAGAGCGCGAGAATAGTGACCAAGCGACACCACCGGGGGAAGGAATCTCTCATCCGTAGTCTCTCCGTGTTCCATTCGTTCTTCCTTTTCATGAATACGAACTCCATTGGATTCGGTTACCGGCGAATCACCAGCCGGTCACAGCATTCCATCCGCCGCCGGTTACAGCGGAGGGTGCCTGTCCCATCGTGCCGGTGTTGGTGGCCGCCGTGTTGTGGCAGTGCATCGGGCGACCCCCGTTCCGGGTTGTGGCGTTGTTGGCGGCGGAGGTATAGTGCCAAGGCTCTGTCCCGCTCGAGCCTCCCGTCGGATCACCCCAACCCGTCCGGTTACCAAAGGTCCATGTTCCCGAGTAGCGGTGCTTCGGATAGTTCGTGTACTGTTGCCCGGCCGTACCCTGCTGGTACCCCACGTCCAGACAGTTGGTCGCCATCAACCGCTTCAGCCGCGAGGCATGGGGAGTATGGCATTTGGAACAGCTGAATTCGTGATACTTGACCTTGGTCCCCGCGGTCTTCTGCGACCCCGGAGCGTAGGCCCACCCGTTCCCGGCGCTGCTGTTCGGGTAGTTGATGCTGTTCAGCAGGGAGGCGTTCGTCCGGGTGCCGCTATTGACGACCGGCCCTTCCATGGCGTGCATGTGCTGGTTCTCGAGCACCGAAAGGATATCATTCTGAACGGTGGCGCCTTTCACCGCACCATGGCCGCTCCACTCGGTGACCAGCCGGGTGAGCAGCGTCGCCCCATCCTGTGTGGCCGAGTCGGCATGGCACTTCGCGCATAGGCCGCCGAACTGGTCCGGCGTCTCGAGCAGGCGGTTGCGGTTGTACACGGACACCCACATCACGTTGGCGGTGGTCCGGTAGAAGTTCCCGGGCCACTTCCCCGCCTCGTTGTGGTTGTCTGGGCTTGATGCGGTGGGAGCGGCGGAGTTGGTCCCGTCCACTCCGAAGGTATCATCGTCGATGAAGTACCCGTCATGGCCGGTACCGGTGATCTGGGTCCCCGTATACCCGGTCTTCGACGCCAGATATCCGTTCCCGACGGTCGCCGGATTGGTGTAAGTCTTGACCGGTTCCGACCGGCACCCGGCCTGTATCCCGCTCGAACTGAAGGCGGTCGGGGCGATCCAGGCGGCTCCCGTGGTGTTCGGGGTGTTGCAGACACGGTCCTCCTTGTACGGTGACGTCATCCATTGTCCCTTCAAGGCAAAGGCGTAGTACTGACCATCGATCGGGTTCCCGTGCGGGTCGTGACACGATACGCACTGCAGGTTCGTCCGTGTCCCCGAGGGGGTCCCGCTGGCCCAAGTGGCCCCCATCCCGGTCTTGTTCGGGTAGTAGTGAGACGATTGGAACGCTCCGGACTTATAGGCAAAGGGAGCCGCCGGACGGGTCCAGGTACCCTGCCAGTGGGTTATGGCATTGCTGGCGGTCACGTCTTCCGCATTCGAGTCGCCGCGGAAATCGTTTACCCCCACGCTGTCGTGGCAATTCCAGCAGAAGTTATCGAGGATCGAAGCCGTCGCCGTCGCTTGAGGAGTCCCTTCATTCGCATAGTCGCGGCCAACGCCGGTCAGTTTGGAAGGATTCCCGCCGATGCGGCGTCCGCCCGATGATGTAGTCCAGCCGGAGTTGCCGTCCGCCGTTTTCGATATCCCGTATGCCGTCGGCGTCAGGTAGTTCGATCCATGGGATGGGTGACAGTTGAGGCACCCGACCGGATTCGTGTCGGTGAACGCAACCTGCGCCTCGGTCCCTTTCATCACGTTCAAGGTCGGCTTCCCGTGGGGAGATTGGGCCTTCTGGACCACGGGGGTAGTGTTGTATACCGTACCAGTCGACGACGCACTGGGGGCGATATCGGCCGTAGGAGCATAGTTGTGCGAGTTGTATGTCATGGTGGAAGTGTATTGCCCCACATTCGCACGCGTCGTCGGCAGGACGCCGCCGATGGAAGGGCCGCCATCTGCGTCGTGACAGGAGAGGCAATGCGTGTTTGCGGAAGAGAGATTGGCGGAACTGTAGGTCGCCGTTCCGTATGTAGCGTTGTCCGCGTTCCACACCTTCAGCACGACCGCGCCGTCCTGTGAGAGTTCCTGATGGCATTTCTCGCAGTCCGCGCTGACGATGTTTGCCCACGTGTTCCCGTGGGTGCTCGTCGAGTTGTAGTCGTCGCCCGAAGTGGCCGGGTAGATGTCCCGGCGCGCATTTTGCGGATCGACGTGGCACCCCTTGCAGTTCGCCCCCGCCGCGTGGCCCTGCCCCTTGAAGCCGGTGGTGTGGCTGTGGCACGTCGTGCACCGGCCGGTGCGTGTCGCGTGCGTCCCTGTGTTGTCCGAACCGGCGTTGTTGTACGGCGTGGTCTGGTTGTGGCACACCTCGCAGATGCCGTTGCCCGCCCCGGGGACCGCGTAACTGGTCGCCGCGAACCCGGTAAGGCTCGTGAACGTGATCACTGACAGCACGTTGTCCTTCGGGGTGCCGTAGCTGTCGCTCCCCGCGTTCGTGTCCGTCGCGTTCGCCGGGTTGTTGATCGCGGACCGGATGAGATAGTAGTTCCCGTCCCCGTGCGGGTCGTGGCAATCGACGCACTTGTAATCGTAGTTCCCGGGCCAGGTGCGGGCGGAACCCGTGTTCACCTTGTTGTGGCCGAGGATCCCGAGGTTCAGGGCGTTCAACGCCTTCTTCGCGTTCGCCGCCGACGGGCCGTGGCAGTCGTTGCACAGGCCGTC
>JAKBXW010000059.1 GCA_021840555.1 Nitrospirota bacterium | reverse complement strand
CCTACAAGCATTCCTGGAACCCGCTGACCGCGGGTCCGGACCTCGTCTCCTACGCCGACACTCTTCCTGAAGGGGTCTTCAACGCCCGGTTCTTCTTCTACACGCGGTTCACCCAGGCCCAGTACACCGACAGCGGCGGCATCGCCAGCCTCCCTCCGAACTTCTACGAAACCCAGATGCTGGCGCTCGAGGCCATGTACTTCGGCCTGGGATCCAATACGGAACTCGCGGTCCTTCCCTCGCTCATCGGAACCTTCTCCTCGATCGGAGGAACGCCTCTCGACGGATGGGGGTTGAACGACTTCACGATCGGCGTCAAGCACCGCTGGATCATCCAGAACCCGAACTCCGCCCGCCCCTCCTTCGCGACCTACCTCTTCGTCACCCTTCCCACCACCTCCTGGCCCGGAACGCCGGTTCCTGAAAGGAAAGATCAGGTAATTCTTCTCTCCACAATTAGGGCATCCTCCATCTCTTGTTCTTCACGAAGCTCGGTGCTACTTTTCCGTTGAGGAGGTTGAAATGATAATCACCCCCGATCTTAATCTCCTGACATGAATAATAGCAGGAGTCACTTTTTTCGGGAGATTCGCCATTTACGGATAGTTCTTCGACCCAGGAAAGCCAAAGAAAAGATGTCCCGGAGGGAGGATCCCTGGTCCGTGATCGAGACGATCCGAGGAGTGGGGTACCGGGTGCGTGAGGAGGTCTCCTGACCGTCGCGTCATCGATCCGTAACCATTTTGTAACAGAACTGTCGTCTCGTTGAGATAGGGTCAACCTACCTTTAAGGAGGAATTCATGAACATCGTCAAGCAAACCGCTGGTCTGGCCGCGGCCCTCGTGGTCGTCTCCGTCCTGTCGGGCGTCGGAATCGCCCGGGCGACCGATCTCATCATCTCCGGCTCCACCATGCTCTTTCCCCTCGATCAGGTCTGGGCCAACGCCTACATGAAGAGCCATCCGGGGGTCCATGTCTCCGTGGCCTCGACCGGATCGGGCTTCGGGATCTACAACGCCGCCAACGGCAACATCACCATCGGCGCTACCGACGCCTACCTGTCCAAGGATCTCCTCAAGCGCTATGGAAGTCTGGTGTCGATCCCGGTGGCCTTCGACGACACCCAGGTGATCTACAACATCCCGGGGATCAAGAAGTTCCGACTGATCCGGATGGACGGCCCCACCCTGTCCCGCATCTACATGGGAAAGATCAAATTCTGGGACGACAAGGCGATCCGGGAGATCAACCCGGACGTCCGCTTCCCGCACCAGCGGATCAAGGTCATTCACCGGGCCGATGCCTCGGGAACGACCTTCGTCTTCACCGACTATCTCTCCCAGACTTCGAAGGAATGGTACGGCGCGATCGGTCGCGATCGGTCCCCCTCCTGGCCGGTGGGGTCCGGCTACAACGGCTCCGACGCCGTCGTCGCGGCCGTCAAGGCGACACCCGGCGCCATCGGGTATGTGGGATTGGTGTGGATCAACAAGTATCATCTGAGCTCCATGGCCCTCAAGAATCTCGACGGCTACTATGTGGTCGGCTCCGTGAAAACAATCCAGAACGCCGGCAAGGCGGCCCTCCACGATCCGTCCTTCCCCGACGACTTCAACCGGACGATCGTCTGGAACCTTCACGGCAAGGAAATCTATCCGGACGCCAACTTCGAATTCTGGATGGTGAGCACCGACCTCCCGGGGTCGACCATGCTCGAAGTCAGGAAGATGATCATCTGGGCGCTCACCAAGGGCCAGAAGGAGCGGTACACAGTCAAGACCGGCTTCGCCCCGCTTCCCTTCGCACCCTTGAAGCCGCGCCTCAACAAGATCCTGAACCGTCTTCTCCCCGGAAACACCCTCAGGATCGAATCGGGTGGCTAACGGGTCGCCTGTCAAGGTTGCTGACAAGAACGGCCAACCAGGAGAGAAATCCCTGTCTCCGGGGGGGCGGGCCCTGGGGACCTACCGGTACTGGCGGGACACGGGATACGCCATCGGCGGGCTTCTTCTGGGGAGTCTCGCCCAGTGGAGGGGGAAGGTGGCGATCGCCCTCTGGGCGACCACAGGGCTTCTTCTCCTGTCCGGGCTCTGGGTGGGGTGCTTTCGGAGGAGACCCATCCGGGGCTTAACCCGGCCGGCAGGAAGGGTCGCGGGAGGTGAAATCGGGGGAAGGGGAGGAGGGTTGCCGGCCTATTTCCGGAGAGGGGCAATCGTGGCGAGTCTCCTTTTGGGGCTCCTCGGGAGCCCGGGGCCGGTTTCGGCGGCCCCGCCTTCCTCCACTCCTGCCTCCGGGCTCCCGGGAGCGGCTTCCTCTCCTCCGTCCGTCCCCGCGAACGCAGAGGAAACGCCGCTTTCCCTCAACGGTCCGGATGCCCTCGCCGCCTACAAGCATTCCTGGAACCCGCTGACCGCGGGTCCGGACCTCGTCTCCTACGCCGACACCCTTCCTGAAGGGGTCTTCAACGCCCGGTTCTTCTTCTACACGCGGTTCACCCAAGCCCAGTACACCGACAGCGGCGGCATCGCCAGCCTCCCTCCGAACTTCTACGAAACCCAGATGCTGGCGCTCGAGGCCATGTACTTTGGCCTGGGATCCAATACGGAGCTCGCGGTCCTGCCCTCGCTCATCGGAACCTTCTCCTCGATCGGAGGAACGCCTCTCGACGGATGGGGGTTGAACGATTTCACGATCGGCGTCAAGCACCGCTGGATCATCCAGAACCCGAACTCCGCCCGCCCCTCCTTCGCGACCTTCCTTTTCGTCACCCTTCCCACCACTTCCTGGCTCGGAACGCCGGTTCCCCGGGGCGGCCTTCCGCCGGTCTCGGTCCTCCCCGCCACCCATTTCGGGAGCCCCTCCCTGACCGGAACATTTCTCGTCCGCAAGAACCTCCGTCCGCTCCGCTTCTATGGAGGACTCTACTACACCTACAGCTTCCCGGGGATCGAGTCGGTCACGGCGGCGGACCCGAAGTTCTTCGCCCAGTTCGGAGATCTGGTCCAGTACCGGATGGCGGTGGAGGATGTGATCGACGAGAACCGCGGCCTGGGGTTTCTCCTCGAAATGGTCGGGCTGTCCGAACTGCCCTTTTCCCTGGACGGGATTGCGGTGAATACCCGCCCCGCGACTTTCAACCTGATCGGCGTCCAGCCCTCCGTCGAGATCAACCTCACGGACCGGCTGGCCTTCTCCGCCGGGGTCCTGCTGCCTGCTTGGGGGACCAGCGAATACCTCTCCACGACCCCGAACTTCTCCCTCTGGTACTACTTCGGAAAGGGAACGCTCCAGCGTTGAATCCTGGGGAAGATGCGACGGGCTGGTCCCACATCTCCTGTGCTCAAACGTCGGAGATATGGGTAAAGGTCAGGATTGAAGCTCTTCCCTGATTCCACGGTAGGAAATTTGGGCTCAGTTATACAGGTTGTCAAAAGGAGAGTTTTGTCTGTACAATGATCAACAAGGATATGACTACAAAAAGCAATGGAGTTTGCTTGAACCGCTTGCACGGGTTTCCCGTGTAAGATGATGACTCCTGCCCACCCCGGGGAGGAGTCGCAATGGTTTCGATCCTGCCGATTTTTCTGCTTCTGCTTGCCTTCTTTCTCGTTCTTCTTCAACATTCGGAACATCCGTTTTTCTCCTCCCTGAGCAACATCGGGCTGGGAGTTCTCGTCCTTTCCGTGCTTCTCTACGCCGTGGGTTACGAATTCCGGAACCAGTGGCCCCACATAAGCCTCAGCTCTCCGGGCTATTTCCTTCTGTGGCCGTCGTGATGGATCTCAGGCGCCTTCTGTCTCCGACCGTCCCGATTCCCGAAACCTCCCCGTGGGCGGTCCTCCTGCTCATGGTCCTCGGCACCACTATGCCCCTGTTGGATACGACCATCATGAATGTCGGCCGGTACTGGTTTGTCCGGGCCTTCGACGTCACCACCTACGAAACCGGATGGCTGACGGCCGGATACAGTCTCGCCCTGGCCATGGGGATCCCCCTCTCTCACCGGTTGCGGGGATTGTTCGAGGAAAAGGATCTCTATGCCCTGTCGACCTGGACCTTCCTGACCGGAACCATGATCGTCATGACCGCCCACACCCTGGCAGAAGCCATGATCGGAAGGGCGATTGAAGGCGTGGGTGGGGGGATCCTTCTTCCGCTGTCGATCACGATTATTCGGGAAACCTTTTCACCTGAAAAAATCCCGTTCGCTCTTTCAGTTTTTACCCTGGCCAACGCTCTGGCCGTCTCCCTGGGACCGACCGTCGGGGGATACCTGATCTATGCCTGGGGCTGGCAATCCGTCTTCTTCGTCAACCTCCCCATCGGATTTCTGAGCATCTTCCTGAGTCAGATCATCCTCGTGAATCACCCTAGGCAGGATCCAAAACGCTTCGATCTGTGGGGATATCTCCTTCTGTGTCTTGCGGCGGGAACCTTTTTCTGGGGCGTCATGGCCGCCGAATGGTACGGATGGCATTCCTTCCCGATAGGGCTGGCTGTCGCCGTCTCCCTGATCACCCTCTGCCTGTATGGGCTCTGGAGCGCCCTCTTTCCCGAACCGATCCTTCCCGTGGAGCTTCTCGCACGCCCAACATTTCTTCTGTCGCTCATCCTGGTTTTTCTGGTCTCGACCTCGGTCTTCGGGCGCATGTATCTTCTGGCTCCGTTCCTGGAAAGGAACTATCACTTCCAGCCCTACCAGGCGGGAGAGATCATCGCCATCGGAGCCTTTTCGGAAATCCTGACCGCTTTTCTCGTCTTCAGCAACATTCTCGAACGCCTCGATTCCCGGGCGATCCTTCTGGCGGCCTGCGGGTGCCTCGCCCTTTCGAACCTGTCCTATCTCCGGTTGCCCCAGAATGTCTATTCCTCTCCCATGACGACGATTCCGCAAGTCCTCTTCGGATTCGGGCTGGCCCTTTCGCAGTTTTCCCTTGGCCGCCTTATCGGTCTGTCGCTTCCCCAGGAACTGTCGCGCATCGGAGGGGTCTACCAACAGACCGTCCAGTTTCTGGGCGGCATGTTCGGAACCGTTTTGAGCCGGCATCTGCTCAACAACATTCCGCCGGTCTATTTTATCGCCTTTCCCCAGACCTCGGCTCCGGCAGCCGGTTCCGTCGATCTTCAGAAGGCCGCCTCCCTGGCGTATGCGTTCGGGTACAACATGATCTTCGAGTGGATGGGATTTTTTCCCCTGGTCGCCGTTGTACTCGTTGTCGGCGAATGGTCTTTCCGGAAGTTTTTCCGGAAAACAAGCGCAACTCCTGCAGGGGGGTGAGATCGATGGACAGCCTGAACCGGCCCAATCTCTATCGGTATCTTGATCGGTGCCGGACACCCGAAGGAGGATACTGCTATTTTCGAGATCCGGAGAGCGGGGCGGGGTTCCCGAACGGGGCGGATACCTGCTGGGCTCTGGCCGCCTTCCGCTTCCTGGGTTCGGATCCGCCCTTTCTCGCACGCACGGGCCGTTGGCTCCGGGACGAGCGCGACAGGAACGAAATCGCGCGGCTCTCTCCCTACCTGTTCTGGTTTCTTGAGGGGCTTCGCCTTTCCGGGGTTCCGTTCTCGTCGGAAGACCGTGATTGTCTCGTCAGAGAGACGGCGCGGCTTCTTGAGGACTGGACATCCCCTTCGGAGCTTCCCTCTCTTTTCGAGGATCTCGCCCCTCTCCTGTGCCTGCGGAGGAAGGCGTCCCTTCCCCTTTCCGAAAAGGAGAAGGGACGCCTAAAGGAGCTTCTTGATCTGGAGGCTCCCCCGCCCTTTCCTCTCCCGGAACTTCGGACACGGGTCGTCCTGATGGAGGAGTCCGGGAAATTTTCCAAAGCAATGATAGCGAAGGAGCGCTCGAAAGAAAGCGAATACCGGCATCCGGTTTTCGGATATGTGATCGTTCCGGGCTCTTCACGTTCGGATCTGTTCATACTCCGATCGGGTCTTCTCTTGAGAAAAGATCCCCTCGCTCCTGTCGAGATCCGATCGATGGAGAGTCTCCTTCTCCTCTGCCAGAGCCGGGAGGGGGGGGTCGGTCAGGTCGGAGGGGCTGTTCCCACGCTGGAGGCCAGCTCTGCGGCCCTTGAACTTGGCGTCCTTCTGTCCAGGTTTTCGCAGTCCGAAGAGAGGATATTGTGACTGGCCAGACGGAGTGGAAACGAAGAAAAGAGGCCACATGACAAGCCTGCGATACTGTCCGGTCTGCTTCAATGAAGCCCCTCAGGAGGACCGCATTTGTTCGTTCTGCAAGATCGATATTCCGATGTGGTCGCGGTCAATGCCGTACTCCTCACGACTGATCCATGCACTGAACAATCCCCACTC
Source organism: Nitrospirota bacterium (assembly GCA_021840555.1). Taxonomy (GTDB): domain Bacteria; phylum Nitrospirota; class Leptospirillia; order Leptospirillales; family Leptospirillaceae; genus UBA4572. The sequence continues at coordinate 4,584 of JAKBXW010000059.1, read as the reverse complement.
CGAAGTGAGAATGGGGGCCATCCTCAGTTTGGGAGAAAGAGGAGATATCGACGCCGCCCGGCCGTTGGCCGACTGTGCATTGCATTGGCCGACAGACGTCGTCCAGGGACTCGAAATCGTCCGGGCCATCGGCCTGATTCCGCCCTCTCCCGAACGGAAGGACGCTTTGGGCCGGCTGATTTTCCATCCGTCCCGCCCGGTCAGGAGGGCCGCCGAAATGACTCTGCGGGACCTTGGAGCCACCCTTCGGCCGAAGAATCCGGAAGTCTGAGAAAGGAGATTCCGATGAGGATTTTACGGATTTTCTATGGGACAACCCTGACGTTGATAGTATTATTCTCCATTTTCGGGATGCTTCATGCCCGGGCAGATGAAAAGGGCGTCCTCATTCGGTATGTGGGAGATGAGACCTGCGAAGTGTGCCATTCTTCCGCAAGCATCGGAAAACAGTTCCAGATTTGGCAGCGGTCTCCCCATGCCCAGGCCTACAAGGATCTCGGATCATCCGAAGCCATGACGATCGCCAGAAAGATGAACATTGCCAATCCACAGAAGAGTCCGAAATGCCTGTCCTGCCATACGACGGCCGCCGGAACGCATCTCTCTGATATTATTTCTACATTCAGACCCAGAGATGGGGTCCAGTGCGAATCCTGCCACGGTCCCGGAGAGGACTATGCCCATTACAGCGTCATGATCGATCCCGTCAAGAGCAGGGAGGCCGGCCTCACGATCCATCCCGGCGAAAAAACCTGCAAAACCTGCCACAATCTATCCTCCCCGACCTTCAAGGGCTTTGATTACCAGCGAGCCCTGGCCCGGATCTCCCATCCGATTCCGAAGAAAGAGCGCATGGGACCCTCTCCACACAAAAAAACGAAAGCCAAACTCTGAAAGGAGCCTTCATGAAGCCGCTAAAATGCATCTTCGCCACAGGGATCTTTGCAGTTCTTATGTTCATCGTTCAAGGTGTCGGCCCTGCCCAGGCCGCCGACCTGTCTGTCTCCGGGTCGTCGATGCTTTTCCCTCTCGAGCAGGTCTGGGCCCAGCAATACATGAAGACCCATCCCGGGGTTCACATCTCGGTCGCCTCGACCGGGTCGGGCTTTGGCATTTCCAATGCGGCCAACGGCAACATCACCATCGGAGCCTCCGACGCGTTTCTGACCGAAGAGCTCAAGAAGCGCTATCCCACCCTTGTGTCCATTCCGATCGCCTTCGAGGACACCCAGGTCATCTACAATATTCCCGGTCTCAAGGGGGCGACCACCCTTCGCATGGATGGTCCGACGCTCGCCCATATCTACATGGGGAAGATCAAGTACTGGGACGACAAGGCGATCCGGGCCATCAACCCCCATGTCACCTTCCCCCATCACCGCATCAAGGTTGTCCATCGGGCCGATGCGTCCGGGACCACCTTCGTCTTTACCGACTATCTGAACCAGACCTCGAACAGCAATTCCAAATTTAAGACCCACAGGACGTCTTCGATATTTTTTTCTCGAAGATTCCTGTCCCAAGGGCAATCTTTTGTCTTTACTAAAAACATCCTTATTGTTTAGCAACTTATAATGCTGGACATTTCATCATGACCCTGCTATTCTGTCGGCATGTCACGTTCATCTCCTCACTCCTCCTCTTCCCGGCGCGGCCGGAAGCCCAAGGGCAAATTCTCCTCCTTCGACGAGGTCGTGAAGGAGCTCAGAGATCGTGCGGCCACATTCCCGGATGCGAGAAACCCAAACGCTTCTGCCTATCGTTATTCCATGGAAGATTGCACTGCCTCCGCCTTCAGCGTTTTTTACTTTCAGCATTCCTCCTTTCTTGATGCCCAGAGAAAACTCCAGAACAAGACCCACAGGAACAATGCCCAGACGCTCTTCGGGATTGAGCAGATTCCCTCCGATCCCCACATCCGCAAATGTCTTGATCCCGTGGATCCCTCTCTCCTCGCTCCCCTGATCTTCGGGATCGGCGAATCTCTCTTCCAGCAAGGGCATCTTTCTCCCTACGATACCCGCTTTGGGTTTTTGCCCACCCTCGACGGGACCCAGACCGTCTCCTCCGACAAGATCTCCTGTCCCTCCTGCCTGAAGAGGAAAAAGGCGAAGGACTCCGAGGAGGTCACCTATTCCCATGCCGCCGTGACCCCGGTCCTCGTTCGACCGGGGGAGTCCTCTGTCATTCCCCTCCCGCCCGAGTTCATCGGTCGGGACGACGGAACCAGCAAACAAGACTGCGAGATTTGCGCCGGAACCCGGTGGATTGAGTCCTATCTCCCCCGGTATCGCGAGTTCGGTCGCATCACGGTGATGGGGGACGATCTCTATTCCCACGAACCCTTCTGCCGGAAGGTGCTCGAACTGGGCTGCGACTTTCTGTTCGTCTGCAAGGAATCAAGCCACAAGACCCTCTCAGAGTATCTCAAGGGTTGTACGACCGTGGTGCTCAAGCGTCATGAGAAGGGGGTCAGAAAGAAGAAACGTCTCCTCCACACCTATCGCTTCATGAACGGGACCCCCCTCTCCGGCCAAGAGGACGCCCTTCGGGTCAACTGGTTCTCTCTCGAGATCACCGACGAAGACTCGGGAGAGCGGATCTTCTATAACTCTTGGGCGACCTCCCATACGATCACCCCGGAGATCCTCGAGGATCTTTCCGCCTGTGCCCGGTCTCGCTGGCATATCGAAAACGGAAACAACAACCCGCTCAAGACAAAGGGGTACCATCTCAGTCACAATTTTGGCCATGGAGAGGTCTTTCTATCCAACACCCTCACGACGCTCAACATCCTGGCCTTTCTCCTTCACCGGGCCCAGGAGTTTTGGGATGCCGGCTATTGCACGGCCCGCTCCCTCATGCCTCGGATCGCGTTTTTCGACATCCTGCGGGTTCTGACCTCCTTTGCCGTCTTCCCCTCCTTTGACCGTCTCATCGAGTTTCTCCTCGAGGACGACCCGGATCTCAGAAGGCTCATCCTCGACACGAGCTGAGGCGCCGTCCCGCTCTCACTCCTCCTTGATTCTCCCCCTCTTCTCGCAGATGCGCTTCTCTTGCGTTCTCTTCCTGCCTGAGAAGGAGGAGTTGGAGGAGAGAAAGATGAGAAACCCTGACATTCACCCGACTCCCTCTCTCTCTCGGGACTCTCTTCCCGTCAATGCTCTCCTTGCGCCCTGAGAATTCCGTCTGAACTCGTCCCCTTAGACATCAAGTCATCCCCTCAGAAAACAGGGGCACCTCATGAAGAAGCCCTGTGCATGGGGCTTGGACGTTCACAGAAAAAGAGAAGCTTCTGTTTTCAGCAAATCATGAATTGCTGGACCTCGAAGGACTGGTTTGACAATATCGGACGGGATCTCTCGCCCGCCTGGCCGGTGGGGTCGGGCTACAACGGCTCGGATGCGGTCGTTTCGGCCGTGCAGAACACTCCGGGAGCGGTCGGCTATGTGGGTCTCGGCTGGATCAAGAAGTACCATCTCAAATCCATGGCGCTCAAGAACTTCGACGGGTACTATGTGGTGGAATCGGTCAAGACCATTCAGGCGGCAGGAAAGGCGGCCCTCCACGATCCGACCTTCCCCGACGATTTCAACCAGTCGATGGTCTGGAAGCTTCACGGAAAGGACGTCTATCCCGATGCCAACTTCGAGTTCTGGACGGTGAGCACCCGTCTTCCGGATCCGACGATGAAGGAAGTGAAGAAGCTGATCGTGTGGGCCCTGACCACCGGACAGGAGGAGAAGTACACGATCAAGACCGGATTCATACCGCTTCCCTTCGACCCTTTCAAGCCGCGGCTCGAAAAGATCCTGAACCGGCTTCTTCCCGGGAACAACTTCGAGATTCAGACTGGCGGGTAGCAAATTTCCGGAATCGAAGAGCAATCTGGGGCAAACACGGTGCGGTCCGAAGCGGTATTTTGGGCCGCACCTTTTCTTTCCCGCCGGAGTCCATCAGTAACAGAGAACCTTAGGATTCGTAACGTATTAACGTTGACAACTTGTATTGAGGAGCCTGGGGAAAAAGCGTATAGTTCCATTCCCTATGAAAGTCCTGAACTTGATGGACAACCAAATTTGAGATTCTTTTCATTTTCCAAGTCTACAGGAAGAGATTTTAGAAGATCGATCAGGCGAGGGAAGTTCATCGCCCACCACTTTCCATTCCCTTACGAGGACGACCCCGGCCCCGGTTCGTAATGGGAAGTGTGGAATTGGAAAGGGGAAGTCCCGCTCGCGTGCGGATCCACGCCTCCACGACCTCCGGATGCCAGCGCAAAGCGCGCCCGGGCATTTTCATTCGAGGAGGAAGGGCCTCCGGATGCCGAGATAATAGGTGGTAGATTGTTTTTTTTGTTTTTCCGAGAATTCGTACCAAATCAGTAATGGTCAGAAGGGTCGCAATGGGTGTAAGCTGATTCATGTCCATGTCCTTTCAGGTTCCTGCGTCCAAGCACCGGGGCCGGTGGATGATGGATCCAGCAGCGGGAGGCGCATCTCTCGCTGCTTTTTTGTTGTTAGTCAAATCTACCATGTACCTCCTGGCTTTGATCGATTTTGTCCGGCCGTTTTTAGATTATTT
>JAKBXW010000155.1 GCA_021840555.1 Nitrospirota bacterium | reverse complement strand
CCACCTGTCCCAGGCGGATCCACCGCACGGGAAACCCCAGAATCTCCACGGCCGGGTCCGTCTCTCCCTCGTGGGCCACGACGACGACCCGAAGACCAGAAGCCTTGGCCGCTTCAAGAAAAATAAAGGGAAATGAGCCGTTTCCGGCGATCATCCCGACGGGAGTCTCCGGATCGATCTCTCCCGGGCTCAAGAGGAGATCTCCGGAGAGGCCCCTCCGCCGCTTTCCCGGGGCGCGGTCAGGACTCCCCGCTCGGAACTTTCCACGAAAGAGACCAGATGCTCGATCTCGGGGGTCATCGGAAGGGTCGAATGGACGCGGGCCACGGCCTCGCTCATGGGAAGGCCCGTCCGGAACAGGATCTGATAGGCCTTTTTCAGGAGGGAGACCGACTCGGCGGAGACATGGTTCCTCCGAAGTCCCTCGTGGTTTAAGCCATACAGGAAAGCCCGATTTCCCGAAGCCCACACGAAGGGGGGAACGTCCTTGGGAACCCCGCTCATGCCGCCCACCATGGCGAGCCGTCCGATCCGCACGAACTGATGGATTCCGGAAAGGCCCCCGATGATCGCCCCGTCCTCGATCGTGATGTGGCCGGCCAGGTTGGCCGAATTCGCCATGATGACGCGGGAGCCGATCCGGCAGTCGTGCGCCACGTGGCAATAGGCCATGAGGAGGTTGTTGTCCCCCAGCACGGTCTCCATGCCGCCCCCCTGGGTCCCCCGGTGGATCGTGACCGATTCGCGGATGGTATTGCCCGAACCGATGATCGTCCGGGCCGGCTCTCCCTGGTATTTGAGATCCTGGGGAGCCATCCCGATGGTCGTGAAGGGATAGATCGTGTTGTTGGCCCCCAGCGTCGTGTGGCCGTCGAGGACGACATGGGAGATGAGCCGGGTCCCGACCCCTATTTTGACATGCTCCCCCACCGTGCAGTAGGGTCCGATCACCACCCCCGGCGAAAGTTCCGCCCCGGAATGGACGACGGAAGACGGATGCACGACGATCGCCCCTTCCGAAAACTCCCCGGAGGAACCCTTTGTGGTGTGTCTACCCGCCATGGGAACTCCCCTCCCCTTTTTTACGGATCATCGCCAGAAGGGTCGCCTCGCAGGCCAGGTGGTCCCCCACATGGACGGTTCCCGCCATTTTCCAGGAGCTTCCACGGACCTTGAGGGTGGTCATGGTGATGGACAGGGTGTCGCCCGGGAGGACCGGACGCCGGAAACGGGCGTCGTCGATCCCCAGAAAAAAGGGGATCCGGTCCTCTTTTTCCTGGCCGGAACAAATCGCGAGGATTCCCCCCACCTGGGCCATCGCCTCGACAAGGAGAACACCCGGCATCATGGGGGTCCCGGGAAAATGTCCCTGGAAAAAAGGCTCGTTGATGGTGACGTTCTTGATGGCCACGATCCGGTGACCGGGATCGACTGAAAGAACCCTGTCCACAAGAAGGAAGGGATACCGGTGCGGAAGAATCGCGAGTATTTCTCCTATGTCAATGGGTCCCATGAGTCTCCCCTTCGGAGTCCGGTGGATTGTCGGATGAGCTGTCCCGTCCAAAGACTTTTTTTTCCAGAGCCGAAAGTCGCCGGGCGAGGGACGGAAGCGTCTTGAGCGTCCCCTGGATCCTGAGCCAGAGGGAATGGGCGAGAGCCGGGCTTCCGGAGACGCGCGAGCCGGGCGGAAGAGTCTGGGCCACGCCGGACTGGGCTCCGACCATCGAGCCCGACCCGATTTCGATATGGCCCACGACCCCCACCTGTCCCGCCAGAATCACCCGGTCCCCCAGCTTTGTCGATCCCGAGATGCCGGCCTGGGCGACGATGACGCAATCGCGACCCGTCCGGACATTGTGGGCGATCTGGACCAGATTGTCGATCTTGGTGCCGCGCCCGATCACCGTCTCGCCGAAGGTGGCCCGGTCGATGGTCACGTTGGCCCCGATTTCGACGTCGTCCTCGAGAACCACCGTCCCCGTCTGGGGAATCCGGAGACGCTGTCCTTCCGGGCCTTCGGCATAGCCGAATCCGTCGGAGCCGATGACGGCTCCGCTCTGGACGATCACCCGATTTCCGATCCGGACCCTGTCGAGAACGGAGACGCGCGGGTAGAGAAGGCAGTGCTCCCCGATCCGGGCTCCCGCGCCGACCACGCATCCGGCGAAGAGGATCGTCCCCGTCCCGATTTCGGCTCCCGCCTCGACGACGCAACCCGGACGGATTTCCACACCGGAGGCGATCCTGGCCGTGGGGTCGACGGCCGCCTGGGGAGAGATCCCGCGCGATGGAGTCGGCAGGGGAAAAAAGTGCTGGAGAAGGACCGCCATCGCGAGGTAGGGCGATGGCACGACGATCTGGGGAATGGCGGCTTCGGGAAGGATTTCCGGAACCAGGATGGCTCCGGCCTTTAGGGCCGGAACCGCTTTCCTGTATTTGGGGTTGGCCAGAAAGGTCAGGTCGTGGGGGCCGGCCTCGTTCATGGGACGGATGGAGCGGATCTCTCCCTTCCCGTCCGAACCAACCAGAACCCCGCCAACCTGATCGGCGATCTGCGACAGTGTGATCAAGGGAGCTCCTCCGTTTCTCCGAAATCCGCATTCACGACGGAGCACACGGACCGTTACGGATTCGAATGCTCGTTGACGTATTTGATCACCGAC
>JAKBXW010000058.1 GCA_021840555.1 Nitrospirota bacterium | reverse complement strand
GTCGATCGCGATCGGGGCCATGATGAGAGCCACCAGATTGTGCGAGAGAAACTGGACCATGAGGGCGGTCGTTCCCATGAGAAGCGCCAGAAGAAGGGTCGGAGGAAGGGCATGGCCCTGGGTTGAAAGCAGTCCCGCCACCATCTGTCCCAGCCCCGTCTGGGAGATGGCCCAGCCCAGAGGGAAAAGTCCCCCCAAAAGCATGACTACCCGCCATTCGATCGCATTTTTCGCCTCCTCGATGGTGAGGCATCCCGTGAGGACCATCAGGATGGCCCCCGAGACGGCGGAAAGGGTCAGGGGGAGCCAGGCGAAGACATTGCTGAGGACGACCCCGCCCAGGATCAGAAGCGCGATGACGGCCTTGTCCGAACGGAAGGTCTCCCGCTCGAAGAAGTCGAGATAGAGGAAAATGTTCCGCACGGAGAGCGCCTCCACCGCCTGGCGGGGTCCCTGGATCAGGAGAAGGTCGCCCGGTTCGAGAGTCAGGTCCGACAGATCCCCCGGGATGCGGCGCCCGTCCTCCCGGTGGATCCCCACGATGTCGACCTCGGGGGGGAGAAGGAAATGGAGGGAGGAGACCTTGCGTCCGATCATCCCGGAGCGGGGGGAAAGCATCGCCTGGGCCAGGATCCAGTCCTCCGACTCCAGAAGGCGGTCGAGCATGGGAACCTTTTCCCCCTTCCCCTCAGAGGGCAGGCTGTGCTGGACGGGAAGGAGTGAGAGCCCCCGGATGTCGCCCAGCCGGTGGAGCTGGGTGAGGGTCGCCACCACGTGGAGATGCAGGCCCTGGACCATGATCTCCCCTTCCGGAGAGGATTCCTGCGGAGGAGGGGGAGACTCCGGGACGGCCGGCGGTGCGGATTTGCGGGACCAGTCCCAGGAGGCCCGGAGGAATGACTGGGCCCTGGCCCGGGCCGTGAGGATCCGGGAGGTGTGGGCGATCCGGAGCGATAGCCCGATTTCCTTCTGGAGGGGGGACTCATTGAAACGCTTGCCGAGGTAGGGAAAGTCGGCCCCCAGGACCAGTTCGAGATCAAAGGTCCGTTCCTCCTCGGGGGAGACGGGAGAAGGGCGCCGCTCGGTCCACTGGAAGAGGCGTCCCCCGGTGAGGCCAAGGTAGAGAAGGCCCAGGGCGAAGGCCCCGGCCCCGATGGGCCAGAAGTCGAACATCCGGAAGGGATGGAATCCCTGTCCCTCAAGGTAGCCCGAGACCACGATGTTGGAAGAGGTTCCGATCAGGGTGGCCGAACCTCCCAGGATTGCAGCGTAGCCCAGGGGAAGAAGAAGCGGCTTTTCGGAGAGGCGGGCCTCCTTCATGAGGGAGAGGACGACCGGCAGAAAGAGGGCGGTGGTGCCGGTATCGTTCAGAAACATGGAGAAGAGGCCGACCATTCCCAGGATTCCCGGAACCAGGAGCCCCGGGCGCCTTTTCCGGAGAGCCTCGAGCAGGAGGGCCGCCTTCCGGACGACCTTGGTCCGCGAGAGTCCTTCTGAAAGGATGAATAGGGAGACGATGGCGATCACCGCCGGTTCCGAGAAGCCGGAAAAGGCCTTTTCGAGGGGCAGAACTCCCGTCAGCGACAGTACCACCGGAACCCCGAGCACCACGATCTCGAGGGGAAGGAGGCGCATCGAGAGCAGGACGATGACGAAAAAGGTCAGAGACCCGACGACGATGATCGGCATGGTTCTCCCGAAGGTGAAGGGATCGGCGGAACGAATGGGGGAAGGATACCATTTTTGGCCCCTCTCTGTGTTAGTCTTGAAAGGCGGCCGGCGGAATCGTGCCGGGGTGGCAGAGACAACTCCCTTTCGGAGGAATGCGTTGAAGAAAGTCCTCGTCGCGATGCTGTGTGGGTTGGAGATGGTCCTGGGGGGATGTTCATCGGGCGGGCAGGGATCGGGCGGGGGAGGAGAGCTCCCGGCCTGGGTTTCCTCACTCCATGCACCCCCCGACGTCTACCGCGCGGTCGGATTCGGACAGGGGGAGAGGATTCCGGATGCGGTCGCCTCGGCCCGGAAGAACGCCCTTCTCCAGATCGTCGAAAGTTCCTTCGGAGAGACGGTCCGCTACCGGTACCAGAAAGCGGGAGTCCGGGAGGGATTGTCGACCTCCGCCTCGGTCCACGACTTCTACGACGCGGCCTCCTCCGGAAACCTTTTCGGTCAGCGGGTGGTCCACAACGCGGTCCGGCCTGCGGGAGAGGGATATGTGGCCTACGTGATGGTCGAGGTGGCCAAAAAGGACATCCGGCGGGCCTATGCCGCTTTCCTGAAGGAACGGAGGGCCCGGCGGGATCTCCGGCTCGCCGAAACACGCGGGGCGGTTCTCCTCGAAACCGGCCATTACCGGCGGGCTCTGGCCTTCTATCAAAAGAAATCCCGGCGTGAACCGGGGAACGACGTATGGTGGATCGGAATCGGCGCCGCCCTCTATCGTCTGGGGGACTATGGAAAGGCACTCTCCGCGACCGACCGCGGACTCCTTTTGAACCCCCGCTCCTTTTACGGGTACTGGAACCGCTCGAGCATCCTCGAAAAACTGAACCGTCGGAGGGAGGCGGCGGAGGCGGTCCGGATGGCCTGCCGGCTTCGACCCTCCGATGCCTGCACGCGGCGTCTCGAAGAGGCGGAGATGAACGTTCGGTAGGGGATTACTCCGGGCGGGAGGGCACCCGGGAGGGGGATGGGCGGAAGCCGTCCCGGATTTTGAGAAGCAGGGGGCGGAGCGTCCCCATCTCCTCGGGGGTGAGGCTGCGGGTGAAGTAGCCTTCGAGGTGCTTGATGTGGCGGGGAAAGACCTGCTCGAAGAGGGTCTCGCCGGCCGGGGTGAGCCGGATGATCTGCCCTCGCCGGTCATTGGGATTCTGTGTCCGGGAGATCAGATTTTTCTTTTCGAGGCGGGTCAGGACTCCGGTAAGGGTCCCCTTGGTGACAAGGGTCTCCCGGGCAAGATCGGTGCAGCGGAGTCCCTGGGTCCGTCCCAGCGTGACGATGACGTCGAACTGTCCCCGGGTGAGTCCCATCGAGGCGATGTGGCGGTCGGAAACCTGCAGGAAGGCCTGGTAGGCCTCCACAAGGGGCCTCAGGACGATCAGGTAGTGCGGTGAGGGGAGAGGGGAGAGGGTGTCCCCCGCCGGATCTTCCCCCAGGGAGGATTTATTTGACAGTGATCGTGCCACGCGCCGTCCTTGGATGAAAATCTCCGAAGTAGTCGTACCTTCCCGTGCCAAGTCCCGAAACGGGGATTTCCACCGTCTGCCCCGGCCGGACGACGACCTCGAAGGCCATGTCGTAGCTTTCGAACTCCTCCACCGATTTTCCGAAATTCGTCACGCGGAAGAGAAGGGGCGTTCCTTTCGGAACCTCCCGGACCGCCGTTTCGAACCGGTGGTGGCGAATCGCCACGTCGATGCGGAGCGGAGAAGCGGCCAATGAGGAGGCCATTCCCGAAAGAAAGAAACAGAGTGTCATGCAAAGAGCCAACCCTGTCTTCTTTGTCCGCAAGAATACCATAATTATATGGTAATCTATTTCCGGAAAATTATCAATTTGGAAGATTCTGTTTCGAGGTCCCGTCATCGGCCCTTCCTGAACGCCTGGGTGCTTTCGCGCAGGGAGTCCCGGTGGGAACGCAGCCACCAGAGCATCATGACGATCGTGTAGGTGAAGGTCGTCAGGACCACCGTCAGGGAGGGGCGTGCGCGGTACCCGAAGAAATCGGCCATGAAGCCCCCGAGAAGGTTGTGCTCGCTCAACAGTCCGCTCGAATCCCAGACCTGGCTGACGAGAGGCGGAAGGGCCCCGATCATGACGAGCCGTCCGACTCCGGCCGAGATCATGCCGGCCGCGAAGAGAATCAGAAGGATGGATGTGACGGAAAAGAAGGTGTGGAGGGGAATCCGGACAAGTCCCCGGAAGAGGAGCACCACGATGCCGATGCCGGCGGCCAGCCCTCCCAGCCCCCAGAGCATTTCGGAGAGGGACGCCCCCCCCATCTGGGTGGCGATCCCCCAGAGAAAAAGGATGGTCTCGAGTCCTTCCCGGAAGACGCCGAAAAAGGACAGGAGAAAAAGGGCTCCGTGCTCCCCCGAATCGAGGAGGGTGTTCACCCGTCCGGAGAGCTGGCGGGAGAGGTCCTTCCCGTGGTAGTGCATCCAGACCACCATCGTGGTCAGGAAGAAGGCCGCGAGAAAGAAGACGAGAATGTCGAGTTCGTTCCGGAGTGGGCCGGATAGGGTTGTCACAAGATCGCGGGAGCCCGCCAGGACCGCAACGCAGAGGAGAAGGGCGGTTCCCACCCCGGCGATCACGTACTTCCGGTCGTTTGGGCGCCCCGCCTTCCTGATCGCCGTCAGAAGGATGCCGACCAGGAGGGAAGCCTCGAGGGATTCCCTCATGACGATGAGAAAGGTTTCCATGAAGGGTCTCCTTTCATGAACATGATAATCACTATCACTTTTTATTCTAAACATTAAAATCGGTTGCGTCAAGCACCTGAGGCGCCCGGAGCGGAGACCGCCGGATTCAGGAATAAAGACTGACGGCCGAAAAGACTTGAAGGAGATCTTCACGAATGATGGAAAAGGAGGGAGTGTGCCATGAATTTTCGAACCATCAGTGTTCGGCTCGGACTTTCGATGGTCTTTGCCGGGGTGCTTCTGGGGGTGTCCCTGTGGATCGCCCTTTCCGGAATGGCGACCTACAGACGGGATGTTCAGCGGATTTTTTCCGGGGATCAGGCGCTTGTCGATACCTACGGAAACATCCTCTCCTCGGCCATTCTCTATGAAATGGCCCTGAGAAATCAGCTGATCGTCCCCGGGGATCCGGTTTCCAGAAGAAACCTCGGAAAATTTCGGACCATGGTTCAGGAAGAGATCGAACAGGGACGGAAGATTCTGGGTCGGGAGAAAGGGGATCCCTCCAGTCTGAAAGTGGAAAAGCGCTTCGAGGCGCTCTCCCGGACCTTCAGGCACCACGTCGGAACCGTCTCGGCCATCCTGGACATCAGTGGCCGGGATCCCTCCCGGGCGATCTCCCTTTTGCGAGGCGACGAACTTTCGGAATGGCGGAAGATCCGCCGGACGCTCCAGCATCTGACCGCCCTTTCCCAGCTCCGGATGGTCCGGAAGGACAAGGAGCTGTCGCGCAGCTATCGACGCACGATGCGCCTCGCGGCCCTCTCTGCGCTGGTGGGGTTTTCGTTCTCCTTCGTCATGCTAGGTGTGGTCTATTCCCGTTTCCGGCGGGGGATCCGCGACTCTCTGTCGATCACCGGGAAGCTGTCAAGGCTCGATCTGTCGATGGTCGCCGAAGACCGCCATCGGGACGAGTTCGGAGAGATCGTCACGAAGATCCACGATGTCCTGCTCGAGTTCCGGAAGATTCTCGAGTCCATCCGGGATATCGAGGAGGTGCTGTCCAGGCGCGCGAAGGAGCTGAACGGCCTTTCGGAAACTGCCGGCGGCAACGCCCGGGGCATTCAGTCTTCGGCCGACGGGGTCGTCCGCGTCTCCGAGCAGCTGGAGAGCACCATTCTGAAGACCCAGGAGCTGACGGGGAAGACGTCGGAGGAGGCCCGGTCCGTGGTGGCCGTCGCCAGCGAGGGGGTGCGTATCGGAGAGCGGTCGAGGGGCGCCTTCGGTCAGATCCTCCGGAACATCCGGCAGACGCGGGAAGCCCTCCTCCGCCTTTCGGAGTCGGTCTCCCGGATCGGGATCGCGACGCAGGCCGTCCAGGAGATCGCCGGTCAGACCAATCTTTTGGCCCTGAACGCCGCCATCGAGGCGGCCCGGGCGGGGGAGGCGGGACGGGGATTCGCGGTGGTCGCCGACGAGGTGCGAAAGCTCTCCCTCCGGAGCGCCGTCTCCACGGAGGAGATCGAGGAGGTGGTCAAGGCGATCGAGCGGATGTCCCGGGAAACCAACATGCTGATGGAACAGGCCGAGCAGGCGGTCTCTCAGGGAAGCGAAGCCAATGAGGAGACGGGCAGGGTCTTCGTGATGATCCATTCGGCGGTGGCGAAGCTTCCGGATCTGATGGAACGCGTGGAGCAGTCCTTCAGGGAGATCCGCAAGGAAGAGGAAGTCTCGCGCGGGGCGGTTGGGCAGATCGAGGCGAGGGTTGAGGATCTGGTCCGGGGCCAGACCGCCCTGGAAGAGGTTTCCCGGGAGCTTGGCATCCAGTCAGAGGCGCTCGAGCGCCTCGTCGCCCGCTTCACCCTCTGAGGGAATCCCGCCTGGTGGCGGACGCCCCCCGGATCCCGGGTTCGACGCGGGCGATTGTTCCGGTTCCTCCATTTTCGCCGGAGGCGGAGTGTGCTAGACTGATGCGGTTTCCGGGAAAAACGAATGTCTGAAAAGGGGGGATGATGCGCGTTTCCTTTCATGGGGCGGCCCGTTGCGTGACCGGCTCCTGCCATCTTGTCGAGGCCGGCGGAAAGAAATTCCTCGTGGACTGCGGGATGTTCCAGGGGGCCGACGACATGAGCCAGGAGAACAGCCATCCTTTCGGGTTCGACCCAAGGGAGGTCTCGGCAGTCCTTCTGACTCACGCCCACCTCGACCACTGTGGACGCCTTCCGCTCCTGGTCAAGGAAGGGTTCCAGGGCTCCATCATCGCCACCCCCGCCACGCGCGACCTGACCGCCATCGTCCTGATGGACGCCGCCCACATCCTCCAGGAACATGTCGAGCACCAGCAGCGCCATCACGAACATGTCGCGACGCCCCTCTATACGTTGGTCGATGTCTTCGACACGATGCGGTGTTTTCAGAAGGCCGTCCGATACGGAGAGACGATTTCCCTCGCACCCGGGGTCGATGCGGTCTTCCGGGACGCCGGCCATATCCTGGGATCGGCCTCGGTCCAGATCACCGAGACTTTGGAAAACTCCCGGACCCGCATTCTCTTTTCTGGGGATCTGGGCTCCTCCGGCCGCTCCTTTCTCGCTCCCCCCGACCCGCCCGCGGACTCCGACGTGGTGGTCATGGAGACGACCTACGGGGACCGGAACCACCGCTCGTACGCCGACTCGACCGCCGAGCTCCGCGATCTTATCTCGGAGACCTTCCGGCGGGGAGGGAACGTTCTCATCCCGACCTTCGCCCTGGAAAGGACGCAGGAGCTTCTCTTCCTCTTCAGGAAATGGGATATCGAGGGATTTTTCCCGGAGGGGAGCCGGATCTTTCTCGATTCTCCCATGGCGATCCGTTCGACCGACGTCTTCGAGCGCTACTCCGAAAACTTCGATGCCGAGATCCGGGATCTCCTGTCCAGGCACCTCGATCCCTTCCATTTCGACCGCCTGACCCTGGCCCGGAGCACGGACGACTCCCGGCGCATCAACGAGTCGAAGGGGCTCTCCCTCATCCTGGCCGGCTCCGGCATGCTCTCGGGCGGACGCATGATGTACCATCTCGAGCGGGAGATCGACAACGCCCGCTCCTCCCTGGTTTTTGTCGGGTACCAGAGCGTGGGGACCCTGGGGCGGGAACTCGTGGACGGAGCGCGGACGGTCAAGATCTTCGGAAAGGAACGGGAGGTCCATATCAACCGGGCCATGATCAACGGTTTTTCGGCCCACGCCGACCAGCGCGATCTTCTCGACTGGTGCCGGAAGATGTCCGTCCCCGAACTGGCCATCCTGGTCCACGGCGAGGAGCGGTCGATGGAGGGTTTCCGGAAGGTCCTTCCCCAGGTGGGATGGTCCCATGTCACCCTGCCGGAGATGGGGGAATCCCTCACCCTCCCTCCCCGATACCTTTAAGGTGACCCCCATGAACTTTTTTACCGGGACTCTTCTGTTCCATGGCTGACGCTTCCCTGCTCCACCGCCTGGTCCGGATCGCCCGCATCCGTCCCGCCCATCCGATGATGGAGGTCTGGGAGGCGCGGGAAGGGACGGCGGTCCGGGGGCTGACCCTCGCCTACGGGGAGGTTCTGGACCGGGTCATCGGAAAGGCCCGGGAGTTTTCCCGGGAACTCTCCCCCGAAGAGCGCCTCGTGGCCCTCTGCCTTCCCCCCGGGCCGGAATTCGTCGTGAACGACTTTGCCCTTATGGCCGCCGGCCGGATCCCCGTCCTGATCGACCATCTCCTTCCGCCCGAGGGTGTCCGGACTCTTCTCGAGGATTTCGGGATCACGGCTCTGGTCGCCTCCGATCCGGAGCTCCTCCGGACTCTCGGATCGGCCGGGACTTTCAGGATCCTCTCCCCCGCCCTTTCCCCCCCTCCCGGGGCGCCGGAGGATTCCGGGACCCTTCTCGCGGCGCCCCTTCCCGAAGGGGAGAATACGGTCGCCCATCTGCTGCTGACCTCCGGCACCACCGGAGAGCCCAAAGGGGTTCCCCTCACCCACCGGAACCTTCTCTCGGACGCCGACGCCTCCCTGACCTACGGTGTCTTCACCGACCGGGACCGGGTTCTGGCGGTTCTCCCGCTCCATCATTCCTATCCCTACATGAGCGCAATCCTTCTTCCTCTCTCGGCCGGGGAGACCATCCTCTTCCCCCCCGACCTGTCGCCGGCCACCCTGTCGGGAATCCTCGCCCGGGGAGAGGTCACGATCTTCCCGGCTGTGCCGCTTCTCTGGGAGCGCTTCCACCGCCGGATCGCGGAGGAGATCGACCGGAAGCCCCCCCTTCTCCGGGCGCTGATCCGCCGGGTTCTCCTGCCCGCCTCCTTCGCCCTCCGCAGCCGGACAGGTCTCACTGTCGGAGCCTTCCCCTTCGGGGCGGTCCGGCGCCGGTTCGGCCCCCGGATGAAGGCGCTCATCTCAGGGGGAGCCCCCCTCAAGCCCGAGATTTGCCGGGACTTTTTCGCCATGGGGCTGACTATGCTCGAAGGCTACGGCCTCACCGAGGCCGCGCCGACCGTCTCGGTCAATACCCCCTCCACCTGGCGGGTGGGGACGGTGGGTCCCCCGCTTCCGGGTGTCGAGGTCCGGGTTCTGCCTCCCGAGGAGGGGCGGCCGGGAGGGCGCGTCCTGGTGCGGGGGCCCAACGTGGCAGAGATCTGGTGGCTTCCGGGGGGCGAGCGGCGACCGATCAAGGACGGGGAGGGATGGTTCGACACGGGGGATCTGGGGCGCATCGAGGACGGATTCCTGACGCTCGTGGGCCGGGAAAAAGAGGTGATCGTCCTCCCCAGCGGTAAGAACATCTTCGCCGAACCTCTCGAACAGGCCCTACAGCTACGGGGCGGGATCGAGGAAGCGGCCGTCCTCCTCGAGGGGAAGACCCTGGTGGCCCTCCTGCGTCCCGAGGAGAAGCTCCCCGGGACCCTGGCCGCCCTGACCGCGATCGTGGAGGCCGTCAACCGCGAAATCCCGGCCCACAGCCGGATCGCCGCCTTCGAAATCGCGGAGACGCCCCTTCCCCGGACCCGTCTGGGAAAGCTTCGTCGCTTCCTTCTTCCGGAGATCTACCGGGAGCTGCGGGCACGTCGCCTGGCCGCCTCCCCCGTCGCGCGCGCTCCGGACAGCCCGCTCGCGGCCCGGATCCGGGAGCGGATCCGGCAGGTCGCCGGGATTTCGGGGGAGCTTCCCGACGGGGCCCGGCTCGAGGCCGATCTCGGGATCGACTCCCTCGGCAGAATCGAGCTCCTTCAGGAGATCGAGGAAATCCTGGGAGAGGCGGTCTCCGACGAGCTTTTGGGCGGAATCGTGACGGTCGGGGACCTGTTGGGCCGCCTTTCGGGAACTTCCGCCGGGAATGCCGGCCCCCGCGATCTCCTGGACCGTCCGCTGGATCTTTCCGAGGAGTCCCTCATCCCTCCGCGCGGAAAAGGTTCCGGAGAGGCCCTTTCTTTCGGGCAGAGAATCCCTTATCGCCTCCTTCGGGGGATTGGGCGGCTTCTTTTCGGAATCGTCTGGCCCCGCTGGACCAGGGAGGGGCAGGGGGAGCTTCCCTCCCCGCCGGGAGCCTTCATTGTGGTCGCCAATTTCGCTTCGCCCCTCGACCCCCTTTTGCTCTCCCTGGCCCTTCCTCCGGAGACTCTGGGACGGAGCCTCACCTGGGGACTTCCCGGGGCCGTCCAGAAGTCCCTCCGTCCCTTCCGGGCCCTTCTGGGGATTCTTCCCTTCGACGACCAGAAGGCGCTCTCGGGGCTTCGTATCGCCCTCCATCTTCTCAGAACCGGCCACGGGCTCGTGGCCTTCCCGGAGGGGGAGCCCTCCCCCGATGGCGGAATTCGCCCCTTCAGGCCGGGGGTGGGGGCCATCTTAAAGCGCGCCGGAGCCCGGGTCTATCCGGTCAGAATCTCGGGCTCGCGGGCCGTCTGGCTTCCGGGGCGCCGCCTTCCCCGCCCCGGCCGCGTCGCTCTTCATTTCGGCTCCCCCCTCGAGTCCGGTGCTTTCGCTGGACGCGACGAGGGGGAGATCGCCCGTTTTCTCGAGGAGACGGTCCGGAGTCTCCCGGGTCCCTCCTGATCTGTTCCGCGGCTCCCCAAACTGACCGTTTCCGATTTCCATGTCATCCCTGCTCTGAATTTTTTTGGCCCTTCCGAAGAATCTGTTGGTCGAAAATAGCGGATCGGGGGGGTGTTGTGGATTGAGGATCTGAGGAAGGTGCATCTCGACATTTTTGTTGAGATAATGTGGATTGTCTGCATCTTCGTCACTCTCATGCAGGAAGGAGCCGAGAGGCTCCTTCACGCTCTCCTCAATCACGTCCAGAAAATCAAGGGCTTCGTCTTCAAAAAGGTTCAGGGAGCCAGTCCCGCTTCCGTCCGTGTGGACGGAAAGGTCCAGGCCATGGACGACACCCTGTTCGACGATTCGCCTCTCTCCCCCTCTGGGAGATTCCCGTCATGCCCGTTATGCTCCTCGGCGAGTGGCGTGTTCCTGGTGCGGCGTTCGGGTGGAAAGCCTTCTCTGGACGCTTCCGGAGAATCCCAAGAATCCGCTGACCCAAGACGTACGCCTGGCATCTGGCCCGATGGGCCAAGCGACTCTCCTGGTCCGAGACGGCCGAGGCGTTCAAGACCACAGGAGACATGGTGTACCAGGCCGTGTCCATGGCCGTCAGATGGGGACTGTCCCACCGGGATCTTTCCGGAATCGGCTCGATCGGTACCGACGAGATTGCTCTCCGGAAGGGGCACTCCTGCATCACCCTGGTCTACCAGATCGACGAGCATTGCAGGCGGCTCCTGCGGATCGGAAAGGAGCACCCCCGACAGTATTCAGGGATTCTTCGACTGGTTCGGGACCGAGAAAAGCCGCGCGTTCTGCTTCATCGCCTCCGACAGGAGAGGCCCGTTCGTGAAGGTCATGGCCCAGAGAGCTCCGCAAGTCCTGCCTATCCTCGACCGCTCCCCCA
>JAKBXW010000154.1 GCA_021840555.1 Nitrospirota bacterium | reverse complement strand
TTTTTCAGAAAAATCAGAAATCACTATTCAATAATATCAGTGAGTTAAGAAATAAGGAGGGAGGGAATTTGAGGGAAAATGGTGAGAAAAATCGAAACTTGGGCTAACAGATCTTGACCAGGAAGAGGCCAGAGCGCTCCTTGGCGGCCCCCATTCGGATAAGGGACGCGGAGGCTTTCGTCTTCGGTTCGTCATATTTTCTTGAGACGGTCTTTCGCGCGGGTTTCGATAATCGGGTCAGCCGGAATTTTCCGGGTCGACGCTCTGGTTCAGGAGGGTGCCCATGCCCGACCATCCGCGGGTTTCCGATTTCGCCAAGCTTCCATCCTTCCATCCCTTCTCCTTCCGCCTGAAGCTTCCGGTCCGCCTGGCCCGGGAGCTTGTCGCCACAACGGCCTGGGTTTCCGAATCAACCCCCGCGGAAAAGGTCTACCGGATGTTCGGCCAGGACCCCCGTCTTCCGGGGCTGGCCATCCTCCGGAATCAGAGCCCCGTCGGCTTCGTCAGCCGAAGCACCCTGCTCGAGCGTTTTTCCTACCGCTTTTCCCACGATCTGTTCGGGTCGAAACCCGTCTCGGTCTTCATGGACCCCCATCCCGCCATCCTCGAGGGAAGCTGCGACCTCGACGACGTCGCCCGGAAGATCCAGGGGGACTGGCTTCCGGGGATGATGGACGACGGCTTCCTGATCGTGGAGGGAAAAAGGTACGTGGGGGTCGGAACCTGGCAGATACTGTTGCGGGCCCTGTCGGAGCGCCGGGAGGAGATCTTTTCCTGTCTCGCGCACCATGATCCCCTGACGGGTCTTCCGAACCGGATCCGCTTCCTGGAGGCCCTCGGAGACGCCCTCGCCAAGGGGGAGTCCGGCGCCCTTTTTTATCTGGACCTGAACCGTTTCAAGGAGGTGAACGACCACCACGGCCACCAGGAGGGCGACCGTCTCCTGGTCCAGTTTGCCGACCGGCTCCAGGACTCCGCGCCGCCTGGCGGACTTGTGGCCCGTCTCGGGGGCGACGAGTTCGCCGTCCTGGTCCCGGGCCTCTGCCGGGACGGAGAGGCCAGTCTCTGGATCGCCCAGCTCAGGAAAAAGCTCGAGATTCCCTGTCTCGTGGCGGGACATCCTTTTCGAATATCGGCAAGTGTCGGATACTGTCTTTTCCCCCTGGCCGGCAAGGGGCTGAACGAGGTTCTCATGGAGGCCGACAGCAGGATGTACCAAAGCAAGCGGGAGCGGGACGGCCGCCTCCCGGCCGCCTCCTGTGATTCTTCCCTGTCGGCCTCCGTTCCGGCCCTGGCCGTCTTCGACGGATCGGGAGCCTGCGTGGTGACGAACGCCTCCTGGAAACGACTCGCGTCACTCGTAACGGTGCCAGTGGACGGCTCGCTCCCTCCGGGAATCTCCGAAGAAAGCCTGCCGCTTGCGATTCCTCCCGAATCTCCCGGAGGGAGCTCCCGGGAGTTCACCCTCTCGGTCGTCTGGACGGCGCCGGACGGGGGGAGGAACGGTCCGTCCAGGGATACCCTGACGGGGATTCTCGACCGGACCGCCCTCTACCGCTCCGTCTCCCGGCTCCTGGAAGAAGGCGGAGGCGGGGAGAGGGGGGTGATTCTCCTTATGGTTCTCGATCTCGACCGGTTCCAGAGGACCAACGACATCTTCGGCCATTCACACGGAGACAGGCTTCTGGCCGCCGTGGCGGGACGCCTGAAAGGAGCGGTCCGAGAGGGAGATCTGGTGGCCCGTCTCGGCGGTGACGAATTTGCCGTCGTGATTTCCTCCCTTCCCTCCCGTGAGGAGGCCGAACGGATCGCCGACCAGCTCCTTGCGGCCCTGGCCATGCCCTATCGGGTGGGGGAGGAGGACTTTTTTCTGACGGCAAGCATCGGCGCCACGGTCATGCCCGAGGACGGGGGGAACTTCGAGACCCTCGTCAGCAATGCCGATCTCGCCCTCACCCAGGCCAAGGATGCCGGACGCTTCCAGGTGAAGTTTTTCGAGCCCTCCGTCCGCAGGAGGCAGAACGACAGGTACGCCCTGGAGCAGCGCCTTTACAGGGCCATCGAAAACCGGGAGTTCCGGGTCTTCTACCAGCCTGTGATCGACATGGCCTCCGGCCGAACGACGGGAGCGGAGGCCCTGATCCGGTGGTTCGGCGGCGAGGGAGGGGCGTCTGTCTCTCCCGAGCACTTCATCCCGATTGCGGAGGAAAACGGGCTGATCGTTCCCATCGGAGAATGGGTGTTCGAGACGGTCCTGTCCGACATGGGGCGGTTCCGGCAGGCCGGGAGAGGTCCCCTTCCCGTCGCGGTCAACCTGTCGGCCCGGCAGATGGCGGAGCCGGACTGTCTCGCGCGTCTCCTCAGGCTGGTGGAGGATTCGGGGGAGGACTCCAGCAACCTGACGGTCGAGCTGACCGAAACGGCGATCATGCTGAATCCGGGAGAGGCCATCGGCCTCATGAAAGCCCTCCGGGAGAGAGGAATCCGGATCGCCGTCGACGATTTCGGAACCGGATATTCCTCTCTGGCCCAGCTTCGGCGGTTTCCGGTGGACCTCCTGAAGATAGACCGCTCCTTCGTCAGGAATCTCCAACGGGAGGAGGAGGCCTCCGAAATCGTCCGGCTGATCGTTCTCCTTGCCCGGGCCCTCTCGCTTGAAACCTGCGCGGAAGGGGTCGAGACTGAGGAGGAGCGCGCCTTTCTGGAAGGGCTATCCGTCACCT
>JAKBXW010000057.1 GCA_021840555.1 Nitrospirota bacterium | reverse complement strand
GCTTTTGTCGCATGTGTCCTAAACAGACAGTTGATGAGAAATCGGATTTCTGCAAAGACCATCATCCAAAAATGTCACCAGCTGGCTACATGGCTGGTCGAAGAAAAACCAAAAAAAATAGAAATAATCAGTGGAAAAAAGAAATTGCCATTCTATCGTTCTGGCACGCTCAAGGCAAACCGTCAGTTAAGGAATTTGATTCTTCCGGAAAGAACATTTCTGCAAAACAGACCCATTTTTTGAGATCTTCCTGGCCGGAAGTCAAAAAAGTCTTTCTGGAATCGCTCAAGGCTGAACTTCCAATGACTTACAAGAAAATTTCTGGACCTATCGAGAAAACAAACTCTTGGAAAGAGGCCATCGATCGAATGGGCGAATGTCTCGAAGATCCCCCTCCAAAAACAGAAAATTCAACCATCATCTTTTCCTGGCTTCGAGCAGCGGAATCATGGTTCGAATCCAACCTCACAGAAAAATCCACAAAGTCAGGTGAAATTAGAAAGATGTTGTCCCAAGGATATAATCAAAGCGAAGTCGCAAAGAAACTTGGAGTGAGCCGGCAGCTTGTCAGCCATATTGCCTGCAAAATCGCTCGCCGACCGTGAAGAAGATATCCGAACTTCCCTCTTCTCGCACCAGGGCGCAACGGAACACAATGTGACAATCTGTAATGGCTAAAATGCAGGACTTCCGGAGGATTTTCTTGGTGCATTTTTGGTGCACAAAGAAGGCAAAAATAGGCAAAAACATGCAAGAGAAAGCAACATGATGAAGCGCTTATTTTGGCTCTGGTCATGGAATAAACTGGAGCCGGCGGTCGGGATTGAACCGACGACCTGTCGATTACGAATCGACTGCACTACCACTGTGCTACGCCGGCCTGATAGGAGCAGAACAAAGGAAAATAATAACGAAAGCGGGAGAGAGAGGCAAGCCCCTGTCCTCTCCCATTTTGTCGACTAAATTCCCAGGCTCCTAGTTCTTCTTTGGAAGATCTCCGTTCCATGGCGTCATCTTTCCATCCAGGATCCCCACTTTGTCACGGCTTGTTTCATACCCGTCCTTGTGAACTTTCAGCAAGTGTACACCGGGAACGAGATCGAGAGAGAGAGGGGTCAGCCCATAATAGATTCCGTCAACATAGACTCGAGCACCCTGAGGCTTAGAGACGATTTCGAGGCGCCCCTTCCCGGGTGGGATGGCGCCTGCGGGCTTGCCTTCCGGGGTTTTGGGAACATCCGCCATGAATCCTGCCGACAGGACCTGCACCGATCCGGGGTCCCTTTTGTTGATCTTCGGCAGAACCCGGTCAACGGACTGGAGAACCACATTCTGCAAGGCGTCTTCGAGACGTATCGCAGCATAGTCCGTTGGAGCTTTTTTGGAAACTTTCCGGTTGAAGGTGTCATGATGGAGGGTATTTCCCCATATGATCCGCCCTGTTTGACTGTCGAGATAATAGAGCTCGACCCGCACCTGAGTTGTCACAGACAGGGAGGAAAAGTTCCCGCTGGCAAGCCCGCTCAGTCCTCCGGATCTCAGAAGGAACTCGTAGTTCTGCAGCTTTCCGATGACAAACACATTGACGTTCGGATAAAGAGAACGCAAGGAGCGGACCCAGGAGTTCGTGGAAAAGGAAAAGTTGTCCGGAGGAGTCTTGATCCAGACTGCCTTAAGCCCCAGATATCGATAGGTGTCGACAAAGGCCTTGGTGACCTGTTCGGGGACATTGGCATTTGTATGATAGGTGTTAGACCCCCATCCGATCAACGTTTTATCCCCCATCATCTGCTTTGCAACCCGAAGATCCTCGAAGGTCACAAATCCGAAGGTGATGGAGGAACGATACTGGTTTGGTCGGGTTTCATCGGCGTTCGGGTTGTAGCTTAGCTCGATCGGCTTTGAAGCGCACCCTGTCAGGGAAAACGAAGTCAGAATAAGTAAAAAAAGAAGAAGTTGGACGATGGATCGCTTTGTCAAGGAGTCCTCCCTGATTGTGGCTGGAACAGCGTATTAACAGACGGCTGGTTGGAAGATGCCGAGGCACCCTGACCCGAATTGGGAACGAGGGGAACGACTTTCGTTTTCGATGTTTTTGGGAGCGTTTTTTGAAGAGTGGAGGGTGCCCCTTTCACCCCAGACCTTGGTCCAGCATGAGGTGCAGGCGACCTAGACGAAATGGCAATGGAAGAGGCATTGAGCGGTCGAAGACTCATGCGGTTCAATCGCCGGTGAAGAACCGGACCGGAGGTGGGTCCAGCCAGACCAAGCCTTTTTCCGTTCAGGAAGAGAACGAGCCCATTCCCGAATTCCGTGGAAAAGGTCATGAAGTTTTTTCCGGTGAGGGTCCGACTCTCACCGGGCCTCAGATGAAAACGGTGCACGATTCCGTCATCGACCGAAATAACCACCCAGGTATTTTTGATGGCGACCATTTTCAGTGACAGCCCTCCCTTCTCCACTCCCAGGGAGCTTTTCAGGGATGCGGGATGGTCGATGAAGCCTGCCCCCCCGGATTTCCCAGTCGGCTTCGAACTCTCGGAAAAGGTCGCTGAAACACTTTGATCCGGTCCCTTCCCGGCGGAGCCGGAAAGCTCTCCCCCACCACCGGACTGAGTCCCCTGTCCGGTGGTCAAAGGAGCAACAGGGGGCTTGGGGACAGGAAGCGGGGTGATCGAGACTTTGGGGCTCTTGCCTGAAACGGCTTTATGCTGAATTGCATAACGGATCCCCAGGATCGCCACAATGGCCAGAGCCAGCAGGGCCACCCCCCAAATCCTGAAATTCGAACCGCCCCCCGTCTGAATTCCATGGATCCCGGTGGAATGGCTCAACGTGGCCACATCATTGGGGTCCGGCTTGATCTTGGCAGCCCACTCCGCCTGAAACTTGCGGACCATGGATTCGGGGTCCAGCCCTAAAAACTCGGCATAGACCTTTACATGCCCCTTGGCATAGACCATGCTGGGATACTGGGCCCAGCCACCCTGCTCGATGACGAGAACCCATCCGGGACTGATGTGAGTGATGCGATCGATATCATCAATCGTCAACCCTTTTTCGACTCGCGCCCTCTCCAGAATCTTTCCTACGGTTTCAGCGGTAGGTGATTCAGGATTCGATTCGCTGGGGTTGCTTTCATTTTTTTCGGATTCAGACATCAGCGTCCCTTCTTTCAGATCATGAAGCCCATTGTCGACGGTCACTTGCCTCCGGTTTGCCCCTTGCCTCCACTTTTGGCTCCGGGGCTTCCTGAAGCCGGAAGATCCTTAGGCAGAACCAGAAGGTAACGCCTGGCCTTGATGCCGATTTTTGAGTTCGGATCGAGTCGGACAGCCTCCTCGAAGGCTCTGGAGGCCTTCGCCTGATTGTCGAGTTTCAGGTAGGCGCGACCAAGTTCGTAATATCCCGCGGAAAAATTCGGCTCGGCCCTGATGGCCGAGGAAAAGTCCTGAAGGGCCTTTTCATACGCCCCTTCGGACATGTGGACCTTTCCTAGCCAGTAATGAGCCGGGAGAAAATGATCGTTCCGCAAAAGAGCCTTCGAGAAATACTCCTTGGCTTTTTCGAACTTCCCCATTTGCATATAGGTTTTTCCGATATTCACAAGAGGGTAATAGGGGGTGCGGTTGAGAGTGTTTCCGAGAGCCTTCCGGAAGTACTCCAGAGCCTCGCGATACTTCTTCTGCTCAAGCGCGATCTCGCCAAGATAGTTGTATGTTGAGGAACGGTCCGGATTGTTCCTGAGGGCTTTCCTGAGTTCCTTCTTCGCGTCTTCCAGATCATGCATGAGGTAGTATACATGGCCCAGGGAGTAATGCACCTTGGGAATGGCCGGATCAAGATGGTTGGCGTACTCAAACTCCCAATAGGCATCCTGAAGTTTATGTTCATGCAGCTTCCGGAGCCCGGCGTTGTAATGCTCGATGGCCAGGTGGTGATTTTTGGGGGAGACGCTTCCATGACAGCCTGACAGAAGGATCACGAACACCACCAGGGAGAATGGGCGACAGAAGTTTCTCCATCGCTCGGACAATTCAGAGCCTCCGTTCCTCGTAGTCGATCCGTCTGAATCCCGTCAGATCCCCGAACTCCTTGATTCTCCCGGATATCTCACCGAGGGAGAGTGCCCGGGTCCCGGCCACCCCAAAGTCCGAGACGCAGAAGGAGGCCATGACCGATCCGATGATTGAGGCCTGTTTCAAAAACTCGGGACTGTGATGGCCATGGACCGTCAGATACCCGAGGAGCCCGCCGGCAAAGGAGTCACCTGCACCGGTCGGATCCTTGACCACTTCGAGGGGCATGGCTGGCGAGGCGAAAACGCCCCCTTCGTAAAAGACCAGCGCTCCGTGCTCCCCCTTCTTCAGAACCACGATCGACGGACCGAGGGCTCGAATGGCACGGGCGGCCAGGACGAGATTGAACTCGCCGGTCAGCATGCGGGCTTCGGACTCATTGATGGTTAGGAGATCAATCCTGCGGAGGACCCGCAGAAGGGCCTCCTTCTTCGACTCGATCCAGTAGTTCATCGTGTCCAGGGCGACCAGGCGAGGACGGACAGGCAGGGAGTCGAGGATCTTTCCCTGGATTTCGGGATCGATATTGGCGAGGAAAAGCGTCTCCGGATTCGGATAATGCTCCGCCACCCGGGGATTGAAGGAGAGGAGACAGTTCAGGCGGGTGTCACGGGTGATCGCCGTATTGAGATCATAGGTGTACTCTCCCGTCCAGGCAAATGTCTCTTCCGCGCTCCGGTCGATGCCGCGAAAGTCGATCGCCCGGCTCTCGAGGATCCGGAATCCCTCATCAGGGTAGTCCTTTCCCACGACAGCCACCACTCCGACGTTCGTCCAGTAAGAGGCTGCGATTCCCCCGTAAAAGGCCGAACCTCCGAGGGCCCGGCGGACAGAGCCGAAGGGAGTCGTCACATCGTCGAGGGCAACTGTTCCCACAATGACGAGCTTCGGCGTCACGGCCTCCCTCCCTCTTCCGGTTTCAATATTCCGAGGAATTCGAGCCTTTTCCGGGTGGCGGCGGGAATGCTGTCGGGATTGGTGACCAGCGCCGTCCCCGGAGCCTCCCCGCACTTGCACTCGCCGGACGAAGTGACCGTCTCCAGAGCCCTTTCAAGGATCCGGTTCGCCGTCGAGACATTCTTTTCCATCACCGCAAGGACATCGCTCACCGTGACGGCATCATGGTCCGGATGCCAGCAGTCGAAGTCCGTCGACAGGGCAAGGGTGGCATAACAAAGACCCGACTCGCGGGCAAGCCGGGCTTCGGTCACATTGGTCATTCCGATGACATCGGCGCCAAACTGGCGGTAGAGGAAGGATTCGGCCTGGGTCGAAAAGGCCGGGCCCTCCATGCAGAGGTAGGTCCCCTTCACATGATGCCGGGCCTTGACACCCCGACAGGCCTCCACCAGGGTTTTTGCAAGATCGGGACAGATCGGATGGGCAAAGCCGGTATGGCCGACCGCCCCCTGCCCATAGAAGGTCGAAGGACGCCCCTTGGTCCAGTCGATGAACTGATCCACAACCACCATATCCCCAGGAACGATCGACTCCTTCAGGGAACCAACCGCCGACACGGATAAAATTCTCCGGACTCCCAGCGCGACAAATCCCGCAATGTTGGCCCGGTAGTTGATCTCTCCCGGAAGATAGCGGTGGCCTGCCCCATGGCGGGAAAGGAAGGCCACGGGAACATCGCCGATCGATCCGATCATGAAGGGATCGGAGGGCTGTCCCCAGGGGGTTTCCACAACTGTCGGACGCAATCCGGAGAGCCCTTTCAGGTGATAGAGGCCCGAGCCGCCGATGATACCGATCCTCTCCTTCTTTGAGTCCCTCCCGGAAATATCGTCCTTCACGACAGAGGACCCCTTCATGCCGTTAGCCATACGACAAAGATCTCCTTCCCTGAATCCAATGATGAGGTCAGCTGCAATTTTTTCCGATCGTACCATAATTTGTGAAAAGGTCCAAGGGAGCGCCCCTTCCCGGCTCGAAGTCGATCCAGCGGATTCCATCCATGTGGCGAAACCACGTCATCTGCCTCTTGGCGTACTGCCTCGTCTTCACAATAACGGCATCAACAAGCGCTGTCCGGGTCAATCGGCCCTTCAGGAAGGCTATCACCTCCCGGTACCCAAGGCTGTTGAAGCCAGGCGACTCCGGCTCCGCTCCCCCCCTCAGAAGGGACTCCACCTCCTCGATCCAGCCGTTCGCGAACATGTGTCTCACCCGACCGTCGATCAGGGACAGTCGTTTTTCCCGGCCAGGATCAAGGCCCAGAATCTCGCCGCACGCCACCCCCGGAGTCCGGAAAGCTTCAAAAAGAGCCGATGAAGGGAGAGAAAACTCCTCCCGAAGGTAGAGGGCCCGAAGAATCCTGAAGCGGTCGTTCCGATGAAGGGTTGCCGCCCGGTCCGGATCACTCTCACGGAGGCGGTCATAAAGCGCGTCGGTCGACACGGAAAGAAGTCCTTTCCGATAGTCTTCATAATGGCCGGGAGGCCTCCGGGGAAGATCGACGATCCCGGAAAGCAGTGATTCGACATAGAGTCCCGTCCCTCCGCACAGAATGACTCTCTTTCCCCGGGACCGGATCTCGTCGATCGCATCCCGGGCCTCCCGGACGAAATCCCCCGCACTGAAGGACTCCGCGATCATGCACCGGTCCAGGAGATGATGGGGAATCCCCTCCCGCTCCTCCGGAAGGATTTTCCCCGTTCCGACGGAGATTTCCCGGTAAATCTGGCGGGAGTCCGCCGACAGGATTTCAGCGTCCATCTCGTGAGCCAGTGCCAATGCCAGCCGGCTTTTTCCCGAGGCGGTGGGGCCGACGATCGCAAGATCGACTGTAGCTAGCGGCCGAACCATTGATCTATATCCGATCGGGACAGCCGCAGCATGGTCGGCCGTCCATGGGGACACGTATAGGGATGAGGTGTTTCGAGAAGCTCCCGGACAAGGCGTTCCCCGCCGGCCAGGTCGAAGACATCGTTTTTCCGGACGCTCCGGTGGCAGGAGACGGTCATGAGAATTTCGTCGATCCGGTCCGACCGGAGAACGGGTATCCCGAAATCAGACGTCTGCTCCCGGAGAGCCTCGAGGCACTCCGCCGGATCCTCCCCTTCAAGAAGAAAGGGAACGGAGCGGACCCTGAATGCATCCGGTCCGGAGCGGTCGAGGTCGAAGCCAATCCGGGACAGCTCCTCGAGACGGCCGTCAAGACTGTCCGCCACCGACAGGGGAACCCTGTAAACGACGGGGAAGAGCAGGCCGACCCGCGTCACCCCCTCGGCATCGACCTGACGCCGGTATTTTTCGTAGTTGATCCGTTCGTGGGCGGTATGCCAGTCGACGAGGGCGAGATCCTCACCCCAGGTGACGACCAGGTAGGTCCCGGCGAATTGCCCGATAGCCGCGAGATCTCGCGAGGAGGAATCCCGCCCGGAAAGGGGCAGGCCCTTCAGGACTTCGGGAAGCCTCGCGAAGGAGACGGAAGACTCCGTGAGCCTCCCCGGAAACCCGGGAAGACTCCGTTCGGAGCGAAGAGGCTGCCGGACGGGAGACGCGTACGCGGGAGATCCTTTCTCCCGCATGAAGGACGGTCGGGGCATTCCCGCCACAGGACTTGTCGGAGTGGGATTTTTTTCCGGGTCCGGCTCCTCTTTCGCTACGAAAGGCGGATTCGCCATTCCGCCCGGAGAAGGAACCCGGGCATCGAAGAGGGAAAGGGTCTCCTCGACCGCCCGCCTCACGAGGGAAAAAAGTCTGTCTCCCTCCAGAAGGCGCACCTCCCTCTTGGTCGGATGGACATTCACATCGAGCTTTTCCGGAGGGAGGTCAAGGTAGACCCAGGCCCCCACATGCACATCCCGGGACAGGCGGCCGGCTACGCCCTGGGTGATCGCCTCGAAGAGTCCGGGATGACGAACCCAGCGGCGATTGATGAAGAGATGCTGGGACTGCCGGTCCTTGCGGACCCTGTCCGGCCTGAGAAGACAAACCGAAACCTTCCAGTCCTCCCCCCGGACTTCATGGACCGCAAGGTCTTCCTCGTCGAGAGAAGGAAAAAGGTCGAGGATCCGGAGATAGGGAGATTCGCGGGAGTCGAGGACGAAGATTTTCCGGGCCGGAGTGGCCAGGTCGAACTGGCATTCGGGAAAGCCCAGAGCAAGACGGCTCAGAGCATCCGTCAGGTGGCCCTGCTCGGTCTGGGGCGATTTCAGGAACTTCTTCCGGACCGGAACATTGAAAAAAAGGTCCCGAATGGCGAGGGAAGTCCCTACGGGCCCATTCCAGTCCGTCATCTCCGGCGCCTCTCCGGGGACCAGGACCAGGCGGGTTCCGACTGTCTCCGAGGCGTGGCGCGTCTCGACAGTCACCTTCGAGACGGAGGCAATGGAGGCCAGGGCCTCCCCCCGGAAGCCCAGGCTCCGTGCAGACAGCAGGTCCTCCCAGGAAGTGATCTTGCTTGTCGCGTGCCGGAGAAAGGCCCGGGGAAGATCGTCCCGAAGAATTCCGACCCCATTATCCCGGACATGGACCAGCCCACCGCCCGTGGTATCGATGACAACGGAAATGCGGGTCGCTCCCGCATCGAGACTGTTTTCCGCGACCTCCTTGAGAACGGAAGCCGGACGCTCCACGACCTCGCCGGCCGCAATCTGGTTGACAAGTGAGGGCGGAAGTTCCCGGATGATCCCCATGGGACTATTCGTCAAGACGGGAGAGTCGGCGCTTCGCCAGATCGTCGAGCTGCTGGTCAAGAGGGAAAAGTTCCAGAACCCGGCGGTAGTTGTGGACCGCCAGCTTCCGGTTGTTCAGCTGCTCGTAGACCTGCCCTTTTTTGTAGTAGGCGGTCGCCTTCTTCGGACTGTCCACATACTTGTGGATGACGGCGTCGTAGAGTGCCAGAGCCCGATGATAGTGCTTCAGATTGTAATGGGACTGCGCTTCCCAGAAAACCGCCGAGGAGGCCAGATGGGAGTCGGGATACTGCTCGACCAGGGAGCTGAATTCCTTTATGGCAATTTCGTAATGCCCCTGCTGATAATCGGAGTAGGCCTGGTGGTAGATCATGTCGGGAGACTGTGCCGGAACTGCAGAAGGCTTTGTCGCAACCGGTGCGGGAACGACCGCGGTGGCGCCTCCCGCCGCCTGGTTCGCCGGGGAAGCGACCGGAGGATTGGAGGCCTGCGCCGCCCCGGCCGGGGCCGGGGTGGCGGCCTGGGCGCTCTGTGTTTCGATCTTGTTCATCAATTCGTCGAGGCGGTGGTTGATCCGCTCGACCCGGTCCCGGAGACGGGCGATCCGTAGTTTCTGGTTGTCGAGACGGGTCTCCATGTCCGCGAGCTGGCTTCCGCCCGATCCGGCGGATCCCCCTCCGTTTCGCTCGAGTTTGGAAACTCGGGTGGAGACCGTGTCGATCTGCGCCCTGAGATCTGAAACGTCCGAAGGCGACGCGCAGGCCGAGAGCCCGAGCCCCAGTACCAGTGCGATGCCGACCCCTCCCAGAGCTTCTCTTTTCGTCATTCTCCATCCTTTCCGGTCATAGATTATCCCTTTTCGTCACTCAAAGACGCCGGAGGGGCCCTTCAGGGACCCGACCACGACGGCGTCAGGACACTTCGGCGATAATGGCCAAGAGGTTCGCGACCATGGCCGTCCATCCATACCCGGACGAGGGTCGAGTGTCCCCGGATCTGGCGGGAATAGATCAGGAAGCGACCGTCGGGGGACCAGCTGGGGCTGTCGTCCCGCCCGGACCCGCGGGTGATCTGGAAGTGGGCCGAACCGTCGGGACTCGTGAGGCATATCTTAGGACGATGCACGGCATTCATGCAAACATAAGCGATCCAGTCCCCCCGCGGAGACCAGGCCGGGGCCACGTTGTAGTTGCCGTCGAATGTCAGGCGGCGGACATTGGAGCCGTCAGAATCCATGACGAAGATCTGGGGATGTCCGTCCCTGTCCGAGACGAAGGCGATGGAGTTTCCGCCGGGATCCCAGGTGGGAGACAGATTGTTGCTGTGGGAATAGGTGACCCGCTCCAGCATGTGGTCCTTTTCGTGATAAACGTAAATCTGGGTATGCTGGGAAGATCGTCCCTTGGACAGGGCCACCGCCAGCTTCGAGCCGTCGAAGGAGTACTGTGGAGTGATGTTGAGCCCCGGATAGGCGAAGAGCATGGTGCGATGGCCGGTCCGAAGATTGTAATCGATGATCTGGGGCTGGCCGCGAAGGTAGGAAACATAGACGATTTGCCCCTTGTCCCGGGACCAGGTGGGATTGAAGGCCAGGACATGGTCATAGGTCATCCGGCGAAGATTGTCTCCGTCGAAGTCCATGGTAAAGAGGTCGTAGCCACGCCGCGTCCGCCCCACGAAGGCGATGCGGCTTTCCGCGATTCCCCGTATTCCGGCGAACTGGAACAGGACATCGTCCACGAAACGGTGGACGATAATCCGGACCGGTCCACCAGTCTCGTAGGTCTTGTCGAGAAGCACCGATCCGTTCAGAGGATCGCGGACTGTCCCGTGGAGGCGCACCCCGTTCGCGTCCATCGAAAACTGGGTTCCGACGACCCCTTCCACCCCCATCGGGGACAGCGCCTTGGCCGTGATCGCGTCCAGGACTTCCCTGTGGAACAGAGACCGGATGTCGGGGGAAGGCGTCAGGATCACGAAGTAGCCTGTCGCCTCGAGATCCTTCCGGACAAGGTCCTCGGCCTTCCGCGTCCAGAGACTTTCGAGTCCGTGGGCCATGTTCCGGACCAACACGACCTTGAAGTTCAGGGCCGTTTCGTTGGTGATCACCGACAGATCGACCGCTTCGGAGCGACCTCCGAACATGAGGATTGCGGCGAGGACCAGACATCCCGACACAAGAATCCGCAAACACCTTTTACCCATCATAGCCCTTGTCTTTTAGTGGCCTGGAGGGTCACCGTCACAACCTCGCGATCCTTTCCGTAGGAGGGCGGAAACGGAGGAAACGGGACCGATCTCAGGATGGCGTATTTCGCGGCATTGTCAAAGACCCGCGACCCCGAGGATGTGACGAGGACGGGATCCGAATCAAGTGTCCCATCCTTTTTTAGCACAAAATGCACCGTCGCGTTCAATCCATGGCTTCCCGGCGGGGGCGACCAGTTCGATTTGATCCGGGAAATCAGCAGATGCTGGAGATAGGAGGGAAAGCGCTCCCCCGCCACATCCATCCGGACCGGGACCGTCGGAGATACGGGAGACGGGAGACTCTTCGGAATGGCGCGCGGGGACTTGAGACTTTTGCTGACCACGGGGGTCCGGGCGGAAGAAGGCTTCCGGTGAGGCGGACTCTTTTTCACCCGGGTCG
>JAKBXW010000153.1 GCA_021840555.1 Nitrospirota bacterium | reverse complement strand
TGTGGAAAGATCGTGATTCCTCTTCATTGGTCCTCCTCTTTAATAGTTTGCCCGCAATCGAAGGTACAGATTGTCGTCCTTGTCGAGCTGTCCGAACTGGGTGAAGTCCCTCTTCCCGAAGAAGACGTTGGCCCCCGAGGCTACCGACAACCAGTCGGTGATCTTGCAGGAAATTTGGGGATTGACCATCCCGTCCTCGTCCGAAGGGCTGTAAAAACCGATGAGGGAGAGCTCCACCGTTTGGTAGCGAAGGAGCTGAGTCAGGCGCAGGAAGAGGAGGTGACGATATTCCTTCTTTTCCGGCGATCCGGGGGGGAGGGAAACCTTGTAGACCCCGTATTCCAGCATCTGTTCCAGATAATACTGGGCGCGGACGGAAAAATCGGTCCACAGCTCCCGCTCGTAACCCAGCAGGTATCTCAGGGAAGCATTTTCGATCAAGGGGTTCGTTCCCGGCCTGTCCTCCCGGGAATCGTAATAACCGGATTCGAAACTCGCGACGCCCTGGAGGAAGGGCCCCCGCATGCTGGCGCCGTAAACCGACAGCTTCGGGTAGAAGAGCGTCCCGTCGGCCGGATCCATGCCCGCAGGCTCCTTGAAGAAGCCGCGAAATCCGTAGAGGGCGCCCTCGTAACTTCCGAAGGTCCGATAAAGCCTCAAGGCGAGTTCGGTATTCTCCGGGGTTGCGGCGGGCTTCCTCATGGACAGGCTCTCACCGGGGGCCGCAATCCGGTTGGCGAAGGGATTGAAGAAGGAGAGCCGCTCCCCTTTCGGGATCTCGCTCGGCGTGAAATGAGGGACGGCGACGAGATCCAGGGAGAAGGGGCCGGGATACAGGCTGAACTTCACCGCGTCGCTCCCCACCTTCAGGTATTCAAGGCTCCTCCCGACGAAGAAGGAGACGAAGTCCTTGGGGAACAGGTCGTTGATGAAGATCAGGTCACCCGTCCCCCAAGTGAGGATCTGCCTCCCCACGCGGATGTCGAGGATTTGCACGGGAGATAGATCGAGATAGAGCTCCCGCAGGTCCGCATCCCCTCTTTCTTCCCCTCCATCCCCGATCAGGTCGGCCTTGAAGAAAAGCCGGCTGTCGGCCGGCCCCTCCTGGGAAAGCTCCACCTGGAGCCGCCCTTCCCCCAGGGTGGCATCCTTGGGCTGGGCAGGGTTGTCCGTGAGCCTTGCCCCCGCAACTCCTTCAAGGAATCCATGCACAGAAAGAGCAAGGGCCGGGGGACAAGGGTGCAGCGACAGCGCCGCCAGAAAAGCGGACGCCAAAAAATATTTCATCTGGCCAGTTCTCCCGGGGGGTTCCTCAAGGACCGCTCCGAGAAGAGGCTGTCGGCGAAACCCAGGTTGTATTTCACCTCCCCGAAGGTCGCCTCCGTCCAGTGCCCGGTCTGCACATTTTTCATCGTACGCTTAACCGTGGTGGGAAACCCCTGGATGGATTTGACCTCGTCGGCCGTGAAGACCCTGGACAGGCTCCCGCGCTTGTCGTAGTACTCCTCCTTCCAGAGGACGAAGTTCCCCTTGTCGATCCAGGAGACCTTGTAGCCGAAATCGTCGCTTTTCTCGTCCTTCGGGACGCTTTTGACGACGAACACCTCCTTTCCTTCGTATTTCTCCTCCCGAAGGAGCGTATGGTTGTCCTCCTCCGGCGTCCTGCCCGAGACGTCCTCGTAGCTGAAGTCGGAGCCGACGAAACTGGACCGCTTGTCGTCGGCCGCGATTCTCTTGACCAGCTTGATGGCCGGGATGTAGAGCCAACGGTCCGAGTCCCTTTGCGGATATTTCCAGACGAGGAAGGTCATGTCCCTCACGTCGGCGGGCTGAAGGAACACGATGAAATACTTCTGGTCTCCCCCCGTCTTCACATTCCTCCTCGCCATGATGAGTACCCGGACCCTTTCCCCTCCTTCCTTGCTCAGAAGTCTCATCGTCACCTTCGACCTCATGTCCTTTCCGGAGTAGAACTGGACCAGGTAAGAGCGCCGCATGATTTCCTCGGCTCCGCCCGGTGTCCCGGCGGAGGCCCGCAAGGAAAGACCGCTCACCAAGAGGAACAGGGAAAAGCCTGTCATAAGCCAAACGGCACGTTTTTTCGCCATTGCGAACCTCCTAAGCTTCTTTCGTCAGCCGCCGGGAAAAAAGAACGATGAGCGAGGGGAGTAAAAGGATCGTGGCCGCCGCCGAAAGCAGCATGATGGCCATCATGAAGATCCCCACAGTGATGTACGGGGTCAGGGAGGCGAAGATCATCGCGGCGAAGCCCGAGGCGAAAAGCACGGCGTTCCGGAGAATCCCCTTCCCCGGGCGGGCCACGGTCCACAGGAGGGCTCCCTCCACGTCCTTCGTCTCCCCGTACCTCTGCCGGAAGCGGCTCGCGAAGTGAATGGCGAAGTCGACGGCCAGTCCCAGGGAGAGGGTGGAAAGGACGGAGATGGGCATGTCGAGGTCCTTCCCGACGAACCCCACCACTCCGTAGATGAGGACGATGGTGAAGAACAGGGGAAGGAAGCTGACGATCCCCCACCAGAAGGAACGGTAGGCAAGGACCAGGAGAAACAGAACAAGAACGCAGGAAGCGATGAAACCGGAGAGCATCCCCCACAGGACCTCGTCGTTCCACACCATGTTGAAATAGGCGATCCCTGCCGGTCTGACCTCGACCCCCGGAATGGGATTCGCCCGGAGACCGCCGCGGATCTTTTCGAGGAGGGCCTTCGTGTCCACGGCGTCCCACGACTTGAGCTGAACGACCACGTTGGC
>JAKBXW010000056.1 GCA_021840555.1 Nitrospirota bacterium | reverse complement strand
ACACCCATCAGGTTTTGCTCGAATTCGCCGCGGAAGATTCGGAGGAGATGATCGTCCTGACAGATCTCCGGGGAATGATTCTTTTCGCGAACCGCCGGTTCCGGGAGCTTTTCTGCAAGACGCGCTCCGGATGCGAGTCCATCCCTCTGGCCACAGTTTTCCAGGAACACCCCTCCCTCAGGGAGGCCGCCCTTGAATGGGAATCCTTTCTGGCCGATCCGGGAAATCCCCGCCAGCACCTATTTCCCTTTCACGATCCTGCCGTTCCCGGTTTGACCTGGCTCATGGCCAGGATGACCCCGACACGGATCGGCCGGCGGTCCCGGTACCTCGAATGGAAGGGAAGCGACGTCTCACGGCTCAAGAACGCCGAACTGGCTCTGGAGGCCCAGGGAGAGTGGCTCCGGACGACACTCGCCTCCATCGGAGACGGCGTCATCGCCACCGATGTCTCCGGAACCATCAACTTCATCAACCAGGTGGCCGAACGCCTCACGGGATACCGGGCCGAGGAGGCCCTGGGACGCCCCGTCGACGAGATCTTCCGCATCGTCAACGAAAAGACCGGGGAAGGGGTGGAGGTCCCGATCGACCGGGTCCTGAAGAACGACATCGTCGTGGGGCTGGCCAACCACACCGCTCTGATCAGCCGGGACGGACGCATCATCTCCATTTCCGATTCGGCGGCCCCCATCCACAGCCGGGACGGACTTCTCACCGGGGTGGTCATGGTCTTCCAGGAAAACACCGAGCGGCGCCGGGCCCAGGAGATGATCTGGAACCTGACCTATCGGGACACCCTCACCCATCTCCCGAACCAGAGCCTCTTCCAGGACCGTCTGGCCACCCTTCTCCCCTGGGCCCGAAGCAATCGTCGCCTTCTGGCCGTCGGCATGATCGACATCGACCTGTTCAAAAGGATCAACGACTCTCTGGGCCACGGCGCGGGAAACGAGCTGCTCCAGTCCCTCTCCCGGCGCTTCTCCGGTCTTCTGTCCCCCAACGACACCCTGGCCCGGATCGGCGGCGACGAATTTCTCGTCATGATGACCGAATGTCCGACAGAGAAGGACGTCTCCCTTTTTTGCGACCGCATCATGAGAAGTCTGGACCACCCCTTCACTGTGGCCGGCCAGGAAATCGCCCTGACCGCCAGCATGGGGGTCTCCCTTTTTCCACGGGACGGAGACTCTTCCGAAGACCTGGTCAAGAACGCGGACATCGCACTCAACCGGGCGAAGGCGTCGGGAAGGAACCGCGTCCTCTTCTTCGAGGAAGCCATGTCCTCCACCTCCCTCCGGGAACTTCAGCTCGAACAGGCCCTCAAGCAGGCACTCCTAAAAGGAGAGCTCTTCCTCGAGTATCAGCCCCAGATCGACACCTTGTCCGGAAAGGTCGTCGGTGCGGAAGCCCTGGCGCGCTGGAATTCTCCCGAGGCAGGCCGGGTCTCTCCGGCGGATTTCATTCCCCTGGCCGAACGAACGGGTCTGATCATTCCGATCGGAAACACCGTTCTCAGGATGGCCATGGAACAGGCCAAGCGGTGGCGGACAGACGGAACCCGGATCTCGGTGTCGGTCAACATAGCCTACCAGCACTTCGTCCGGGAGGGATTTGTCGAGGAGG
The DNA here is from genome assembly GCA_021840555.1 of Nitrospirota bacterium. Lineage (GTDB taxonomy): Bacteria > Nitrospirota > Leptospirillia > Leptospirillales > Leptospirillaceae > UBA4572. The sequence goes on along the minus strand of JAKBXW010000056.1, from coordinate 9,951 downwards.
TCCTGTCCATCCTCGAAAAGGTGGGCGTTCCCCCGGAGGTCCTCCTCCTCGAGATCACCGAGTCGGAGGTGATCAAGGACTCGGAGAATTTCTTTTCCGTGGTGGAGACGCTCCATCGCCAGGGCGTCCGGATCTCCATCGACGACTTCGGAACGGGAGCGACGGCGCTGTCCTACCTCACCACCTACCCCATCGCCGAGGTCAAGATCGATCGTTCTCTCGTCACCAACCTTTTCTCGGACATCAAGCGCTCCGAACTCGTCCGGACGATCATCGGCCTGGGAAAACGCCTGGACTTCACCACCACGGCCGAGGGCGTGGAGAGCGCCGAGGAGTGGGAGTACCTGGAAAAGCACCAGTGCGACCGGATTCAGGGATTCTTCGCCAGCCGCCCCCTTTCGCCGAAAGACCTCGAAGCCCTCTTCGGGAAGCGCTTCATCCATCAGGAGGGGCAGACCCCTTCCTGGCTAGACGATTGAAAGGAGACTGATGGAATATAGCGCCCGACTCCTCCGAGCCGCCCCGATCGCGGCGGGAACCCTCCGCGCCGACATGGAAATCGCGGATCCCGCATTCACCTTCGAGGCCGGTCAATCCTCCCTTTTTTCCTTCCCCGCGGATTTTCCCCTGGCCGACCGGAGCCGCATCTTTTCCTTCTGCAGCGCCCCCGGGGAGCTTCCATCCGTTTCGATCGCCACGCGTCTGACTCCCGGTTCGGACTTCAAGGAGGCGCTGTCCAAAGCCCCCCCAGGCCAGATCTTCCTGATCGGGGAACCCTCGGGAGATTTCGTCCTCCCCCGGGGGAAAGGGCCGAAGAACGTTGTCCTGCTTGCGGGCGGCATCGGGATCACCCCCTTTCGAAGCATGATCCGAAGCCTCCGGAATCAAAAGGAGTCTCCCTTCAGGATTTTTCTCATGACGGTGAACCGGACCGGGGAGGAGACTCCCTTTCTCACGGAGTGCCAGGAGTGGGAACGGGATGGAAGTGTCGAATGGCTCCCCGTCCTGACCAAGGAAGGGATCCCGCCAGGAGGATCGCGACAGGAACGGATCTATGAGGGTCTTGCCCGGATTCTTGAGAGGGCGGGGGAGGGCTCTCTTCTCTATCTGGCCGGCCCGCCCGCCATGGTGGACGCCTTTCACCAGTCCCTCCTGGGACAGTTCCTGGTGGAGGAGGCGCGCATCAAAAGCGAGATGTTCTACGGATATCTGTCACGATGATGCCGGTCGGAACCCCGGGAGCGGAAGGGGCTGATGAGTCAGGGAGGGGATGTGGAGGGAGGCACGAGGGTCAACCAGTAGGCGTCCATCTCCTCCCGGAGGGCTCCGACCGCCCGCACGAACCTTTCGGCGGCCGCGCGGGGGGAGGAGGTCGACCGGTGCATCTGCCGATGGGACTCCCGGGCCTCGTTCCAGGAAGGAAGGCGGTCGTAAAAGATCCCACGCTGGTCGAACCAGAGGTCCAGCGGACAGTCGCCGGGAGGATGGCCCTGTTCCCCGTTGGAGGAAAAAGGGCGGAAGGCGTATTCGAGAAAGGGGAGATCCTCGACGGGATAAACTGGAGCGGGATGCATCACCTCCGGGGGAAGGGGGCGCTCAAGCCATGGAAAAATCTCCTCATCCGGCATCGGGCGGGCGAGGAGGTAGCCCTGGATCAGACGGCCTCCCATGCGAAGCCAGAGCGCAAGATCCTCGAAAAACTCTAGCCCCTCTCCGACCAGCCGGCTTCCCGAGAGGTCGGCCAAGAGAAGGGTCGATCCCACGACGGCAAAAGCATTGGTAAAGCTCCTGAACCGTCGGAGAAAATAGGCGTCGAGCTTGATCTCCGTCACCCCAAGGTCCGCCGCGTAGTGGAGCGAGGAATATCCCGTTCCGAAGTCGTCGAGGGAGACTCCGAATCCGCGCCGCTTCAGCTCCTCCACAAGCCGTGTCGTCCGGGGCATGTCCTCGAGGGCGGCGCTTTCCGTGACCTCGAGAACCAATCCATCCCCCCTGCCATGACCAACAGTTTCATCCACATTGGACAGGAATTCCTCATGAAGAAAATGGCTGGCTCCGATATTCAAAGAAACCCTCAGCGCGCGACCCGAGCGGAGAAACCGATCCCGAAGGGTCCGCGCCTGCCGGAGGGCGTGAAGGCCCAGCATCCGGATCAGGACGGGATCCTTCTCGACCTCGGACATGAAGGCTCCGGGAAGAAGCATCCGGTCCCCCTGCTTCCAGCGGACCAGCATCTCCACCCCTTCCACCTGTCCGGTCCGGCAGTCGAGCTGGGGCTGGACCCAGAAGACCAGATCGCCATTTTTGATGGCGGAGGGAAAGCTCCGGTGGGTCTCGATGCGTCGTTGCAGGGCGCTCGCGATCTCGCCGCCGAAAAACCGGACGGTGTTCCGCCCGCCCCGTTTTGCGGCGTAGAGGGCCTCGTCCGCATGGGCGAGAAGATCCCGGTAGCTGTCGCCGACCTTTGAAGAAAGGGCCCAGCCGAGGCTTCCGGTGACAAGATTGAGACCGTGGTCGACCTTCCGGACCGTCTTCAGAACCTCCCGGGAAAAGTCTTCCGAAAGTTTTCGGGCTTCTTCCCTGGTGGGTCGCGGAAAACAGAAGCCGAATTCATCGCCACCCAAGCGCGCCACGAGGCCCTCCGGAGGCAATATTTCCCGCAGAAGGTCGGCAAGTTCCCTGAGGAGCCGGTCCCCTTCGCTGTGGCCGTAGGCGTCGTTCCATCCCTTGAAGCCGTCCAGGTCCAGGATCCCGAGGGCCATGCCCCCTCCCTTCCCCGCCGTCTCCGAAAGAAGGCGGGAAACATCCTCGGAAAAAGCGTTCCGGTTGGGAAGGCCGGTCAGGGAATCCGTGATCGATATTCTGACGAGCCGCTCCTGGCGTTCCTGGAATTCGAGGGAAAAGGTGATGTCCCTGGAAAGTCCGGCCAGGAGGTTTTCCAGGGTCGCGTCAAAAAAATCCTCCTGGCCAGAAACGAGACCCATGAGACCGATCGCTTTCCCCTCCCTCCGGATCGCGACGGTCAGGGTGTTCCGAAGACCCCAGGGACGGGCCGCTTCCCTCACCGCATCCGAACAAAGCCACCCTTCCAGAAAAGGGATGAAGAGAACCTTCTCGCTTTCCAGGGTCCGGCTATGGATGAGACATCGGCCCGGATCCTCCGGGTCTATGGAAAAAAGGGCCCCCTCGAGGAAAGGGCTGGCGCGGCCCCTGGCCGACACCACCCGCACCTTCATGCGATCCTCGATGAGGGAGATGAATGCCACCTCGAGACCGGTCGACTGGACCAGAAGCTCGCAAAGACCGTCGAAAAGCCGCTGGGGAGGCGGATGGCGGGCCATCAGCTGGCTCGACTCACCCAGGGCCCGATAAAAGGCGGCGTACCGTTCGAGCCGGAGGCGGTCCTGGCTCTGGCTCAGGGCCATGCGGGTACTGGCCCCCAGCTGTGAGAGGAGGTCGACCACCGCCTCCCCCGGACGGCGGACGGAAGAAAAGGCGGCCACGAGAAAGGTGGCGGGACGGTTGTCGGGGAAAAAGACCAGGGGGACGAGCATGAGGGACCGGAGGGGAGCCGTGTCATTTTCCGATAGGATCCCTGCCCAATCTCCTCCCCGGAAATTTCGAGAAAGAGGGGAAAGGATCCTTCCTTCTCCGGAGGTCCCTCCAGGACTTTCCGTAGGAGTGCCTCGATCCGGAGGCCGGGCGATACCGGCCCGGATGCGTCGAAAAGCCGGATCTTCCCGCCATCCTCCCCTGTTCTCTTTTGTTCGAGGATCCAGGCCGCAGGAAGCGCCACGACATTGACGAGGGTCCGTAGAACATCCCTGAGAATCTCCGGGCCGGAAGGAGCGGCGAGAAACCGGGCCTGGAGGGCTTCAATGGCTGATTGGTAGAGCCGCCGGGCCTCGAGCTCCCGACTTTCCTCCCTGCGGTCGAGAAAGGTCCCGATGTCTATGGAGAAGGATTCAAGAATGGGGAGAATGTCGGGACTGAAGGTCGTGCGGGTATCCCGGTAGACTGAAAGAAGCCCCCACAGCCCGTCCCGGGTATGGATCGGAACCAGCGCGCTTCCACCCAGTCCATGTGCACAGGCCCGTTCTTTCCAGGCCTCCATCTCGGGGGGGAGGGCATCAGGAAGCATCGCGACCATGGGGTGTCCCGAGCGGAGAACCTGGCCCGCCGGCCCTTTTCCCATGGGGTCTCCGGCCGAGGCGGAAAGGTCGAGGCCCCGGGCATAGTCGGCTTCCGGTCCCTCGACAGCGATCAGGAGAACGGAAAGGGTATCCCGGTCAAGGCGGCCGATCGTCACAAGACGAGCGCCCAACTCCCCCACCAGAATCGTCGCCAGCTGGGAAAAGGTCTCACCGAGCGGTCGGTCGGTCGATCGGGCAAAGAGACGATTGGCCGACAGGGCCGCCCGGTAGAGTTCCTCGCGCGGCGTGATGTCGATAGGACTCACGGAAAACTCTCCATGATAGCTTTCGCGTTCAGGCGGCCGATGCCGCCAGGAGATGGCCGGTCTTGACGAAAATGGTGCATCCCCCGGTGGAGAAGGGGAAATGGCGACTCATGTGCGGGGCCCGGTACCAGGTTCCTTCGGGATAGGCTCCGTGCTCGTCCTCGAAGACCCCCGACAAAACGAGAATTTCCTCGCCGCCGAAGTGGCGATGTGGCTGAAAGACCGTGCCCGGGGACCAGCGGACGAGAGCCGTGTTCGCCGTTCCGCCCGAAAAAAGTGGAAACACGGAGAGTCCTTCCACCAGACCGGGGGACCAGCGGTCATCGGAAGGGATGATCCCGAGACTCCGCCGGTCCTCCTCAGGGAAGCGGCCGGATTTCACGAAAAGATACGCGCCCTCTTCCCGGACTGCAGGAGGGGCGATGGACTCCTCCAGACGGAGATAGGATCCCTTCGGCCAGAGCCGGCCCCCCGCTTCGATCTCGCCGGCCAGCACCAGAATCTCCCGGTCGGCCGGCTCCTCCGCCAGAAGTTGCCCCCCCGGAGGGATGGTGACGAAAAAAGTCCTTCCTCCTTCCGGAAAAGACTCGAGAAGACAGATCGAGCCATCCCGCCCTTCGACGTAATGTCGGTCCCCCGCATCCACGACCACCCGCAGCCCGCGATCGGCATTGAGCATCCGGCCCTCCTCTGGTGAACATCCCATACGAAAAATCAAATACTTTATCCTATCGTCTTTTAAAGACATGATTCAAGCTTCGACGAAGATCGGGGATCCCCGGAAGAAAGCCTCCGCTCTCCCGGGATACCGCCTGCTGTCGGCTTCCATCCAGTTCGCACCCGGGCGTGATTTCTGTTTCGGATGAATTCCGGGGCGGGTCAGGGGGGAGGACTATCGATCCTTCCTCTTCACAAGGCCGGCCTGGCGGAGAATCGAACGGACCTCTCCAACAAAAAGTGTACCCGCAGGGGTGTCAAAATACCCGGGAAAAGATGAGGCCATCAGGAGAATGGCTCCGGGAGCGTCCCCGCTCCAACGGACCGGGACAAGAACCAGGCTGCGAATTCCATGCGACCGAAGCATGACCGCCCCCTCCTCCGAAAGGTCAGGCCCCGGGCGAACGACTGGAAACGAGAGGATTTCGTCCGATCTCCATGCCTTCCTCAGGGGGGCCTTGAGAAAGTCGGGGAGACTCCCGTCCCCCAGGAAAGGGTCGGTGAGGCCACCGGCCCATTCCACCGGGAACCCGGCAGCGTTTTCCGGAGCGAGGACAAGGGCCGTTTCGATCCCTTCCATCCGGACGATTGTCCCGGCAAGTGCCCGGATGCGATCCGGATAATCCCGGCTCTCAAGAAGGAGGGCGCTCGCCGCGAGCATGGCATCCCTCCGCTCTCCCTCGGACTCTGCAATCCCTTCGAGCTCTTCTGCCAGCTCCACCCCCGAGCGATGGGCGACAATCGTCCAGAGAGAATTCCGGTCTCCAGGGGATATCGGCAATTTTTCGACAATTTCCAGGAGGGAGGCCATATAGACCCGCATGGCCTCCCCCATTTCGGCGGGAGAGACCCCGACCATGGCGTGGACCCGTCCTATGCGACGGGCTATCCGCCGGTGCTCCTCCAGGGAGAGATCCGGACTGAGAATTTCCCGCAGATGCCGCTCCTGTCTTTCCCTGAGAACGGCAAATTCCTTCGGGGAAAGCCTCCCGAGGATCTCCCGGCTTCGAGGATCCGCGGAGAGATTGTCATAAAAATATCCGGAAAATTCCGAAATCCCGACCGCGATGCGCTCCGAAATTTGTGAGAGAAGGTTCCTGGCCCTTTCCCCATAGGCATCGAAAAAGAGACGGGTCCGGAGCGGAGCCGCCAAGTCCGGCCGAGGGTGAGGGGCGACCCCTTCCTTCCAGATGGACCACCAGCGACTCCGGATGCCCTTTTGCCGTTTGGAGACATACAGGGCTTCGTCCGCACGACGCAACAGAACATCGGGTTCGGCGTCGTCTTCGGGCAAGAGGGTGATCCCCATCGAAAATGCGACGGTCAGCCCCTTCTGCGGAGGCTCTTCCAGAAAATAGGGCTCGAGAAGAAGGTGTCCGATCCGCTCCATCGCGCCCTGGACAGGGTCTTCGGCTCCTTCTTCATCGGCACTGGACGGAAGCTGGATGACCACGACGAATTCGTCCCCTCCAAGGCGGGCGACGATGTCTTCCCTCCGGATCCCTTCCTGTAGGCGGCGCCCCACGGCGGAAAGAAGCGCGTCTCCCGCGGCGTGTCCGTAGCTGTCGTTCACCCACTTGAAGTCGTCCAGGTCGAGGATCCCCAGAAGTGCCCGGCCATGACGCCTTCGAAGGGTGGCCAGGAGGGGGGGGAGGAATAGTCCCAGACCTCTCCTGTTCAGGAGTCCCGTCAGGGGATCTTCGACCGACAGGCTTTCCATCCTGCGAAGGAGTCTTAGGCGTTCGATGGTCCGGGAGGCATGATCGAGGATATTGCCGACGAGCTCCATGAGAATGAGATCGTCGAGCGATTTCGGATCCGAAAAGAACAGGACGACAATCGCCAGGGGAGGGTCTTCGGGGCGTGGCCCGGGGACAGGAAGGGAGACCACGAGAGAGATGGACTCAAAGGGCGGCGTTCGATAGAGGTCGAGCATCCGGGGATCGGAGGCGGGATTCCTGACGAATACCGATTCTCGCAGCAAAAAGGCCCGTGTTGGAGTCGGAAGCGGACCGGTTGCAGGCATGACGGCTGGAACCTTGCCGGGGAGACTCCCGATAACACTGGCAAGATCTCCCCCAAGAAATTTCCTGACAAGGAATTCTCCCTCCGGAACGAGGCAGTCGACAGCCAGAGTGTCGGTCCGCTCGGAAAAGATCCGGACCAGAAGCCGGAAGGCTTCTTCCTCCGTGGAGGCCGAGAGAAGCTGACGGGAAAATACCTGCAAGGCGGCCCTGTAGCTTTCGACACGGACCTGGCTATCGTGCCACTCCCGACGGTCAAGGTATGTGGCCACTTCGTTGATGATTTTCTGGAAAACGATCGCCGCTTCATCCCTGATCAGCTCATCTTCGGGAAAAAGAACTTCAAGGACGACTTTCTCCCCGCCCGATCGCACCGCCGTCGCGGTCAGCCCCCCCACAACCCTGTTACGGACCGTCCTCTCTCCCGGGGGCAACCCCTCATCCTTTTCCGCCGACAGGTAGATCTGGGGGCGACCGGTCCGGAGAGACTCCTCCAGGGCCCGGGCGTAAAGAGGACCATCCGGCCCCTGAACTTTCCCGAGAGGCTCATACCAGTCATCCGGACCCGAAAACGCCATCCGCTCGACCACCGTCTCTCCGAACGGAAGCCGGCCGATATAGACCGCGGTTGCCCCAAGGACATCCCGAAGGGTGTCGCTAAGGGAGGCCAGAACTGGTAAAGCAGCTTCCGAGAGATCGCCCAGCCCCTGAGTCGTTTCCGAAAGGGCGCGGTAGAAGACAGAGGCCACACGGGCCCGGGATTCCGACTCCTTCAGCGTGGTGATGTCGGTCGCGATGCAAACAAGACCATCCCCGGCCCCTTCTCCCTTTTCATCATTAAGGGAAGAAACGCTGACCCTGACCCAGAAAAGGCGCCCCCCCTCCGACCGGCACCGGAAAACATGGTCGGAAGAATTGCCGCCGAGCAGGGAATTCCAGATTTCCCCTTTCTCCATCCCGCCGGATTCCTCGAAAATGAAATCCGACGGATTTCTGCCCGAGAGACTTTCCTGGGAGTACCCGAACTTTTCCTGAAAGGAAGGGTTTGCCCAGAGAATCCGGCCTTCCCTGTCCAGCAGGAGGATCCCGTCGTTGGTTCTCCGGGCGACCAGAGACAGGCGACGAACCTCCTCCTCCCGGGAAAGCCGTTCAAGCCCCATCGAGAGAGTCTCGGCTATCTCTTCGAAGGAGACTGTGATTTCCGGACTGAAATACTCAGGATCAGCGCTCCAGAGAAGCAAAACCGCCAGAGGAGGCTTCCCCGGACGTCCGAGTGGGCAGGCGAAGGCGGAGCGAATGGCCAGGAAGCCGTCAGGGCTTCTCTCTTCATCGCTCTTCTCCGGAAGACCCGTCGAAGATTGTGACATCGCGGGAACTCCCGACAGGAAAGCCCGACTCGCAAGACTTTCTTGCCTTTGAGATTCCTTTTCATCCAGAAAGCCGAAGCCGGAACGGGCAGTCGCTTCAAGCAAAGATGGGGCGCAGAAGAGGGAAACTGGCTCAAGGATCCCCCGGCCATCCGGTTCCAGGACAAGGACTCCCTGGAGCGCGCAGTTTTCGGAGACGATTCGGACAACCCCATCGAACATCTTCCGGGAGTTCTCCACACCCCAAAGCTCCTTCTGGAGGAGGCGGATGGCTTTCCTGGACGACTCCAGCTTCTCCCGTTCCTTTTTCAGCCGGAACCGGTCGAGGGAAGAGGCCAAATCCCGCACGAGTGAGGAGGCCAGTTCGACCACACCTCCCCAGAACGGCCCACTTATCCTCCGATACAAGGCGATGTAAACCTTGTCCCCCCGGGAGGTGATGGCCTGATCGACGAGCGCGCTCTCCACCCCCGCCATTCTGAAGCGGTCCCGCCAGGGAAAGAAGCGGGGGTCGGAGCTCAGGAGGTCGCCTTCCCGAGGACCTCCGAGAGTGGCGCATTCGCCAACGAGACCCCGGCCTTCGGGAATCGTCTGGTCGATGCTGACCCGGATTCCCGAAAAGGTGCCCCGGGCCTCTCCTCCGAGGGCCAGCATTTGCAATTCGCTCTCTCCGGGGGGGATCTTTCCGATCCAGAGGACGGGATATCCTAGGAAAAAGGCCAGTGTATCGACCAGGACGGCCATCACCTCTGACGGATCCCCTTCGCCGCTGTCCCTCAGAAACTGTCCCATCTCGAGAAGGAGTCTCGTCAGGTAGGTCGAGATTTCCTCGGCATGGGCCGACTCCTGTCCTTCGGCAAGGATCCGGCTCAAGCGGGCGCGGATCTCGAGCCGGGCGAGGGCCTCTCCAAGCTCCCGGACAACCAGGTCCACGCTCTCCCGAAGATCGTCCGGGTATTGTTCATGGTCGGGAAGATCGAAGGCCAGGACGCCATAAGGAAGCGTTTCCCGGCTTTCCGTTTTTCCCATGGAGGAGAATCGGAGTAATGGGACTCCGACAAGGGAGCGGACCAGGGCTCCCCCTCCTCCCGCCTCCCTGATATCCGGCCCTAGAGGGATGGAACCTCTCTCAGGGCCGATGACCCGCCCTTCGCGGAAGGCCGCAACCGGAGGCAAGGGATCCAGAGAAGACGGATCGAGAGAGAAGGGAAAATGGAGAAAAGCGTCCCGAAGAGCCGGATCTATGCAGGCGATGGACTGGACGAAGAGAGCGCGACCGGAAGCATCTGGACGCAGGATGAAAACGATGTTGCTCCGGGATTTTTCGAGAATGATCTGGACGACCCGGTCACAAAGGCCCTCTTCGCTCGTCTTGCCAAAGAGT
>JAKBXW010000055.1 GCA_021840555.1 Nitrospirota bacterium | reverse complement strand
GTTGTTCGATTTGTATGTGATCTTATATTCTGACATATGTTCATTATACAAGTTCCGTATCAAATAACAATCCGGCTGCCGCTCACCCCATGTCTAAAGCCAGGGGCTTGCGCGGCAGATTTGGTCAGTGGATGTCCTGCTCCTCCTCATAGCGTTTCCCTTCCTTCTCCTCAAAGTCGAAGGGCTTGAAGTGGTACTCAAAGATGGTCTTGATCGCGAATGGGGCACTGACCGGGGTCAGACCGGTCCCGACACCGATATTCCAGTCGACATGCTCCCCAATAGCGAAGTTCCAGCTCTGAAAGATGAACTGCTGCTGCATTTCCGAATACAGGGATGCGGATCCACCCAGTGGTCCCATGTTGCTGATCACCCCGTCATCTCCAAAAACCTCGATTCCAGCGTTGACATTTTCCGCCAGCAGATAGTAGACACCGGCAGAGTAGGCAAACTCAGGAGGAATTCCCGGTTCAGAGCCGTCAGTTGCGAAAAAGAACGATGGATTGACATCAATAATGAAGGGACCGATCTTCTTTTCTGCAATGAGAATAATATCGAGAAAAGATTGCATCCCGGTCCCTCCTCCGGGGGCCCAGTACTCGATCTGGACGGCCGGATCGATAAAATCGGGGATCCTCGGGAACCGAAGCCGGGTCGTGATGGCACGTGTCTGAAGATAGGAGTAGGTCTGCCCTGCCCCGGCCGCAAAGTCGACATAGGTTCCCAGGGTCCACCAGTCCGTCACACCAAATTCCAGCACATAGGTGGAAAAGAGCATGTTGGCGTTCCGGACATTGTTTCCGTAAATCGTTTCCGACTGCTTGTCTGGAAACAACATCGTCTGCCATGTGCCCACGCTGATTTCTCCCTGCTCGGGCGTCTCATAGGGATAGATGATGAAATCCCGGAAGGGATCGGCATGCGCCGGGAGAGGAAGAAGGGAAATGGTCAAGATAACTAGTAAAACAAGGGCCGAGAGCGACAAGCCCTGGAATGGAGGAAAGTTACTGGAGCGTAAAGGTCTCAAGTCGGTCCTTTCTCCGCATTCGCGCAGAAACCACTCCTGAACCCGGTTCAAGAAGAATCCGGGATCAGGCAGCAGAAAAGTCGCTCGCCCAGAGTCCAGTCATCCTCGGACAGAACCGCACCGGACAAGACCTTTCTGAGAGCTCCTGTCCTTGCCCCAAGGGTAAACCGGCCCATTCTAAAAGATATGGAAGATTTCATGGGAAACGGAGATATTTATAGAATCTTCCGGGAAAAATGTAAAGCCTTTCCAAGGAAATTTTTCCAGAGGATTTTTCCCCTTCATTCAAAAAAACGGTGTGGGAGACCTTCGGCCATTGTTTTGCCGCCCCCATCTCCTATAATATGGAAGCAATATTCTCTCTGGACAGAAACGAGATTCCCCCAAACAACTGATGAAAGGACAAGTTGAATCCGACAACCCGTGAGCCGGAAATATCTCTAAAAGCTCTCCGGCATAGCGCTGCCCATGTTCTAGCCCAGGCGGTAAAACGCCTTTTCCCTTCGGCCCAGGTGGGCATCGGACCCGCAACAGAGGAAGGGTTTTACTACGACTTTCATTTCGAGCGACCGTTCTCTCCCGAAGACCTCCAGAAGATTGAAGCCGAAATGAAGGCCATCATCGCCGAGCGCTCTCCCATCGTCCGCCGGGCCCTTTCCCGAAAGGAGGCGAGAGATCTCTTTTCCGAAAAGGACGAACCTTTCAAGCTCGAAATTCTTCATGGAATTCCCGAAGAATCCGAAATCACGGTCTACGACCAGGGAGACTTCACCGACCTCTGTCGGGGACCGCATGTGCCGGACACCGGCGAGATTGGCGCCGTAAAACTTCTCTCCTCTTCCGGTGCCTACTGGAAGGGAACCGAAGGAAACCCTTCCCTCCAGAGAATTTACGGAACCGCCTTTCCGACACAGAAAGAGCTTGACGACTACCTTGTACACCTTGAGGAAATCCGCCAGCGGGATCACCGGAAACTGGGGAAAGAACTGGGATTCTTCAAGACTCTGGACGAAAATGGCGCGGGGATGGTCCTCTGGCTCCCCAGAGGTGCCCGGATTCGCCGGGTTATAGAAGATATCTGGAAAATACGGCACGACCGCCACGGATATCAATATGTCTACACCCCGCATATTGCCCGTCTCGACCTCTGGAAAAAATCGGGTCACTGGGACTTTTATCGGGACAGCATGTTTTCGCCCATGGAGATCGAAGGGGCGGAATTCGAACTCAAGCCGATGAATTGCCCCTTCCATATTCTTATTTTCAAAGAATCCATCCAAAGCTACCGGGACCTGCCCGTCCGATTCGCCGAACTGGGAACAGTGTATCGCTACGAGCGCTCGGGGACCCTTCACGGTCTTTTGAGGGTCCGCGGTTTCACCCAGGACGACGCACACATCTTTTGCCGTCCGGAAGACATCGCCACTGAAATAGGCAAGGTCCTGAAACTCGTGGACGAAATGCTCCTGCCCTTTGGATTCACGAACCGGTCGGTCTATCTGTCGACCCGCCCCGAAGGCTCGGTCGGCTCCGACGAGAACTGGGAAGTCGCCACCCGGGCCCTTGAAGAGGCTCTCAGGACATCCGGCATTCCCTACGAGATCGATCCGGGAGAAGGTGTTTTCTATGGCCCAAAGATCGATATGAAATTTCATGATGTCCTTGGACGGACATGGCAACTTTCCACCATCCAGGTCGACTTCAATCTTCCCGAAAAATTTGACCTGACCTATCGTGACGTCTCGGGGAAAGACGTCCGGCCCATCATGATTCACAGGGCCCTCCTTGGATCGGTCGAGCGCTTTTTCGGAATTCTGGTGGAGCATTTCAAGGGAGCGTTTCCCCTCTGGCTTGCACCAGAACAGGTCTCGATCCTCACCATCGCCGACCGACACATTCCCTACGCAGAAAAGATTGCCCGGGCCCTCGAAGCTTCAGGGATTCGGGTAACAACAGATTTTCGGAACGAAAAAATCGGGCTCAAGATCCGGGAGGCGCAGCTTCTCAAGGTTCCCCAGATGTGGATCGTCGGGGACCGGGAGATGAAAGAAGGAACGGTTTCCCTCAGACATCGCGACGGAAGCCCTGGAGGAGCAATCCCCTGGGAGTCCGCGAAGTCAGACATCGAAAATGAAAACCGCTCCGGACTGGCCCTTGGATGAAAGGTAGAGATCCCAACACGCCAACCACTACGAAGGGGGTTACTGATTAATTCCAAAACACGTATCAACTATGAGATCAAGACCAAGGAAGTCCGTCTTATCGGCGCCGACGGAGAGCAGCTTGGCATCGTTCCCACAATCGTTGCGATCAAAAAAGCCGAAGAAGCAGGCTTCGACTTGGTCGAAGTTTCTCCCAACGCCAAACCTCCCGTCTGCAAGCTCATGGATTATGGAAAGTTCCAGTACGAACAAAGCAAGAAAATCCATTCCATGAAACAGCATCAGCGAACCGGACAGGTCAAGGAGCTCAAGTTCCGTCCCCATATCAATGACCACGATCTCGGAATCAAGATTCATTATGTGGAGCGGTTCCTCGAGGAAGGGAACAAGGCCAAGGTCGCCCTGGTATTCCGGGGGAGGGAAATGATCCGTTCCGAAATCGGAACGGAACTGATGCAGAAGATGATCACCGCCCTGGGACCCAAGGCCATAGTCGAATCCCCACCGAAATTCGAAGGCACCAGCATGACCATGGTTCTGGCTCCATCTGCGCCCCCGAAAACCCCATCCAGGGACCTGAAAGAGGGGGAAGGAGAAAGGTCCCCCCAAAAGGATTGAACCCTTCGATCATATGTGCTAAAATTTTGAAATTGCTGTTTTTCAGGCTTAATTTTCGAGGAAAGGACGTGCAACGTGGCAACAGGACGAGTTCTTAAAACCAAGCGTGCCGCAAAGAAAAGATTTTCCGTGACAGGTACCGGGAAGGTCAAATTTCATCAGTCCGGAAAGCGGCACCTCATGACGGGAAAATCCTCGAAACGGACCCGGTCCCTCTCGACAGGAATTCTCGAAAAAGGCCAGGCCAAAAAGGTGCTCGTCAACCTGAATATTTGACCTTTGTGACCGCCGAATGACCTGAGATCCGTTCTTGACGGATTTATCGGCAATAGTCATGGTCATCTTGTCCACTCAAGGAGGAAATCAATGCCACGCGTAAAGGGCGGCCCTCAGACTCGGGCACGCCGAAAAAAGATTCTCGATATGGCGAAAGGATACTGGGGCGGACGCTCCCGTCTCTATCGCTCGGCCCGACATACTGTTGAAAAAGGTTTGACTTACGCCTATCGGGACAGAAAAGCGAAGAAAAGGGAATTCAGAAGGCTGTGGATCCAGAGGATCAATTCTGCATGTCGCCCCCAGGGATTGACTTACAGCCGCCTTATCTCCGGCCTCAAAAAAATGGGTATCGGACTCGACCGGAAGATTTTGGCCGATTTGGCCCTGAATCAGCCAGAGGCATTCACGGATCTTTTGAACAAGGTCAAGGCCGGGTAGATCCTCAAAATTCGCACCGTAAAAAGGCGCCAACAGGCGCCTTTTTTCATTTCTTGCCCCTACATCTCACCAGCTTTCCCGGGAAAAGAACGATTGTTTCCCCGTCCGATCCTTCCGGATACTTTGACATCAGGCCCTTGAAAGATGAAAATAGAAAAAAATGGAAAGTGATACCCTTTTTCTTATCAATCCGACAGGGGCATCAGAATGGTCGTCCGCTATGCGGAAAGCAAGGATGAAAGCGCAGAGATCCTCCGTCTCGTCCTGCAGAAGATGGGCGAGTGGCGGCTTTCATTCACCCCAATCCATTACACTGTCGTCTACGAATATGTCACCAACATCAATCCGGGACTTCGAAAAACCATTGATGATCTCGTTGCCAGCGGAACGCTGACCGACAAAAAGATCGAGGAGGCCTATTATGGATTTATCGTCCCGGAACAGACGCTTCCCGTTCTCGAGCAGCGCGGGCTTCTGACACAGGAAACACTCGAGATTCTCAATCGCATGGCCGAATCGGCCAACAATACCATGCAAACGACGCAGAAGGCCCGCTTTGGAATCCTTTCACAGCACAATGCCCTTCGCACTGCCGAGGTCGTGGACTCCTCCCTTCTGCAATCTGTCATCACGCGCCTTGCGGGAGAGACAAAAAAACTTCTCGAAACGAGCGAAACACTTGAAAATCAGCTGAGGGACAGCCGAAAGGAAATTGAGGCCCTTCGCTCCGAACTTCAGGCAGTCGCACAGGCCTCGGCCATCGATCCTCTCACTGGAGTCATCAACCGAAGGGGATTTGAAAAACAGATCCAATCCTGTCTCCAGGCTCATGAAAAAAAGGCCGGCGACTGCTCTTTCCTCTTTCTTGACATCGACCACTTCAAAAAAATCAATGACGAATACGGCCATGTCGTGGGAGATCGGGTGCTTCAGGCAGTCGCGCAAGTTTTGAGGGCAAAGACGCGGGGGGAGGACATCGTGGCCCGGTACGGCGGGGAAGAATTCATCATCGTTCTTCCTTCGACACCGATCGACAAGGCCCATATCGTGGCCGAAAACATTCGGCAGAATGTTGAAAGGATAGCCCTTCTGAACGCCAAAGACAGCAAGACAATCGGAGTTGTCACCATTTCGATCGGAATCGACGTCCACAAACCCGGACAAAATTGGCGTCAGACGATCGATCGGGCCGACAAAGCCATGTACCAGTCAAAACAGAACGGCAGGAATCGAACTACCACCTATTTTCAGGCATAACCCCCTTCTCATTTTTTCATTCCCTCTCCGCTTCTTCGCCGCTCCTCCTCCAGAATGGCTTCTGCAAGACTGTCGGAAACTTTTTTCACGTGGGCGAGGTCCGATTCCTGCAGCGTCAGCCCTTCCCGCCGGACTCTCTTGATTTCTGCGGCAAGAATTTTGTGATAGCGGGCGTGGAGACGGTCGATTTTGCCTCCGGATATCAGTCCAAGACTCTGGATCATTTTTTGGACCGGACAGGCCTCAACCTCCTCCGGGGTCGCGAGATTAAAAAAGGTCGGGCTCTGAAGAAGCACCTCCAGCTGCATTCCATGTGTCCGGACGAGCAGGGCATAGAGGCCAAGCAAGGATTTTGGTGAAAATGCCTTCCCAGAGGGATATTTCTGAAGAAATTCGACGAGTGAGGCAAGCGGAAGAGGACGGGAGATGGCGTAACCCTGGAGATAGTCGACCCCCAGCATGCGCATGGCCTCCAGGATCGGCCCGGTTTCAACCCCCTCCACCACAAGGGAAAGCCCCATCCGATGGGAGAGTTCCATGATCGCCTCGACAAAGTGGAGATCCCTGGGGCGCGTTTCGAGGGTCCGGACGAATCCCTGATCGAGCTTCACCTTGTCGACCGGCAGATCCTTCAAGCGCAGGAGTGAAGAGTAGGCGCTCCCCACATCGTCCATGGCCAATCTGATCCCCAACCCCTTGAGACGTTTCAGAAGCTCGAGGGCCACAACCGTTTCGCCGAATTCCTGTCCCTCAAGAATCTCCAGGGTAAGACGGGAAGGGTCGATCCGGGCTTCCCCTAGCATTCTGCCGAGACACTCGAGGCATCCTTCGGTGACGGATCGGGGATCCACATTGACCGAGATCCAGAGGGACGGGTCCGTCTCGAATAGCTCCCCAAGATCCGAAAGAGCCCGCTCCAGAACCTGCCGGGAAAGCTCGAAGAGGTCGTCGCCCCCATAGTCCTGTAGAAAGGAGGCCGGCGAAAGGATGTTTCCATCGGGATCCCGGAGGCGCGCGAGCGCTTCGATCCCCGCGATCCGGCCACTCCTGCTGTCGAGAACGGGCTGATAATGAACCTCCACCTTCCGGTCGTATAGCAGTCTCTGAGCAAGCGTCCTTTCCAGAGGAACCGTCTCTCCGTGGACCACCCAGGAGCGGGATCGGTTGGTCTTGTGGGCCTTGCTCTCATAGAGCGCCTGGTCGGCCAGTCGCATGAGTTTTTCCGGATTTTCAGGAGGCCCTGACCCGGGAGAAGACAACGCCACCCCGATCGACACCCCCACCGACACCTCAATCCCATTCTCCAGGTTGACAGGGGTTCTTGCGGTCCGGTCGATCCGGCCGAGAAGATCCCAAAGCTCCTCACGACCCGAGATATTTTCAAGGAGCAACACAAACTCGTCTCCTCCGAGACGGGCCAGGAAGTCGGTCTTTCGAAGAACGCCCAGGATCCTCTCCCCCGTCAGGCGCAGAAGACGATCGCCGGCCTCGTGGCCGTATCGGTCGTTGACCGCCTTGAAACCGTCGAGGTCGAGGATGGCGACGGCGAAGGACCACCCGTAACGCGCGGAGCGGGCAAGGAGCCTGTCAAACTCGAGATCCAGTCCCCGCCGGTTCGGAAGGCCGGTCAATCGGTCGTGGCGCGAGTCGAACTCAAGCTTTTGTGTCAGCTCGATCAGAGGAGTGATGTCCCGCTGGTTTCCGACAAACTCGACAACCTTGCCGGAAGGGTCCCGGAGCGGACTGATGGAGAGGAGATTCCAGAAGGGGATCCTGTCCTTCCTGTAGTTCAGGATCTGTCCATGAAAGGGGCGTCCCTCCCGGAGAGCCGTGCGGATTTTTTCGACCGTCGCGGGATCGGTCCGCTCTCCCTGGAGAATCCGGCAATTCTGACCGATCATTTCGTCGGCCGAATATCCCGTGATGCTCGAAAAACCGTCGTTGACAAAAATCACCCGTCCATCGGTTTCTGTGATCACCACCCCTTCCCCCACGGCCCCCACCGCACTCGAAAGAAGATTTTGTCGGACGAGAAGATCCAGACGGTCAAGCCCAAGAGAGATATTTCTGGCGAGCTCGGTCAGGAGTCCTTCGATGACAGGATCGAGGAAAGCCCCCTCCTTCACATGGCCGACAAAAAGGAGCCCCCAGGGCTCCCCTTTCCGAATCAGGGGAAGAACACCGCACGCACTTAAGCCGAACGATCCGAGCCGTTCCGCCCAGCCGGACCTGGATCCAGTCATATCCGGCTCAAAGACGGGACGACGGCCTTTAAAAGTCCGATGGAGAAGATCCGATAGCGTGTCGGGACCTCGAATAATGAAGGATTGTCTTTTCTCCTGAAAATCGGACGGCCCCCAGGAGGCCGTGACATGAAATCCCCCCTGGCCGTCCGGCCGAAGGATTGCGGCCAGGGTCATCTCTCCATAGGTGACCGTCAGTTCACACAGTGTCGAAAAAAGTTTCTCCTCGCCCGAGCCGGAAGAAAGCGCCTCTGATGCGTGGGCAAGAAGCGTGTTGTAGGAGGAGAGAAGCCGGAGTCTTTCCGTCTGGGCATGGCGATCGCCCACGTCATGGATGGTACCTACGACGACCGAAGGCTCGTCCGGAATCCGGGCCAGGGAGATGTCCACAATGACCGGTCGACCCTGTTTGGTCACCATCCTCACATCCGGAACTTCGACGCTGTCCCGCCCGGTGAGAAGGTCGTAGGAGAACCCCACCCTTTCGAATTCTCCCGAGTCGCCATAGAGTATCCGGGTCGACTGGCCGACCATCTCCCCGACTTGGTCATAGCCCATCATCTGCCGCATCCGGTCGTTCGCGTAGCGGATACGCCGCTTTTCAAGGAGCATGATCCCCGCCCTGGTATTTTCGAGAAGGACTTTTTCGAGTGCCGCCAGCTCCCGCTCCCGGCGCAGCGAATCGAGCCGGTCAAGCCCTCTGGAGACATCCCGGGCCAGCTCCGAGAGCACCTCCTGGAGGGCAGGGTCGAAACGGACCGGCTCGTCGTGGTACAGCGCCATGATCCCCCAGATCCCCGTCTCCCTCACCACCGGAAGGGCCGTTACCCTCCGGAGGCTGAAGGGGATTGCCCGATCATCCTGCGGCTTTTCTCCGGGTCTCCCGAATATATCGGCGTTGAAAAGAGGGCGGCCCGTCCGCCAGACCTCCCCGATGACCCCTTCACCGCCGGGTTGATCCGGATCCACCGATATGATGAAATTTTCGAGGAAAGCGGTTTCTCCGGCACTTGCCAAAATCGCCACGACATTATCTTCCCCGGGCCGCCCGATCCAGGCCAGACGAAACTTCCCGAAGCGCACCGCCAGATCGCAGATGGCCTGGAAGAGCGTCTCCTCCATCGTGGCTTCGGAGATCGCCTGATTGACCTGGGCCAGGAGGCTGTTGAAATCGGCGAGCCTGGAAAGGTCCCTTGCCAGACGGTGCCGCTCGGAGACGTCGACAATCGTCCAGACGATCGTGTCGCTGTCGTCGCCTGCGATCTTCTGTCCCGAAAGATCCACAAAGCCCTCGGAGCCGTCTGCCCGGCGGATTCGGAGGTCCCGAAGACGGGCGCTTCCGGTTTCGAGGGCCTTATCCGAGGCCTCTCCCATTCTCGCAAAGCTATCGTCCCCCAGGAAATAAAGATCCCGGACATTGTGCCCGACAACCTCATCCAACGCGCCGTACCCCAGGATCTCGAGAAGACCACGATTCGCCTCGACCACCACACGGTCGGGATAGCGAACGAGATCGATTCCGGCCGTGGTGTTGGCAAGAAGGGTTTCCTTGAGCGCCGTGGCCTTTCGTTCACTCTCCAGAAGGTCAAAACGGTCGAGGGCCAGGGAGAGATTGTCCGCGATCGCCTCGAGCAGATGCCGAAGCTCGGGTTCGAAGCTCTCCTCCCGGTCGATGTAGACCGTCAACACCGCCCAGATCGCCCCGCCGCGATGGACGGGGATGGACGCGCTGGACTGAAATCCGAAGCGCCGGGCCAGTCCGGCCCAGGGTTCCATAACGGATGTTTGCGCAAAGGAGGGATTGTAGACCGGCATCCCCTCTCGCCAGGCCTGTCCCATGGGGCCGCGGCCCTCCGGACGATCCGGGGAATTCGAGACAACGGCGTGCTCCAGATATCCATTCTCTCCGGACGAAGCCAGAACACGAAAGACCCCGTCCTCGCCGGGTCGTCCGACCCAGGCCAGCCGGATTTCGGGAACATCGATCGCGAGGCGGCAAAAATCTGGAAGGATCTCCTCCTCCCGAATCTCTCCAGAGACTGCCTCCGCAACACGTCCCCTCAGAACATCGAAGGCAAGAAGGCGTTCGAGCCGCCTGTTTTTTTCCTCGAGGTTTTCTTCAAGTTTCCGGCGCTCCGTCACATCGAGCCCCAGGAAAACATGATAAAGAGGAGCTCCCTCCGCATCCCGAAGGACGGCGATGCTCCATTCGAAGGAGCGCCGCTCTCCGGAAACTCCTGTCCAGGCGCATTCGCAGGAAACAGGGCCCTCTCCCCGCATCAGAGCATCGAAGAATCCCCGGACCTCTGTCCGGTCTTTCGGAGACAGAGAACGCATCCACCCCCAGGGCTTCCCCTGGACTTCCTCCGTCGTCACTCCCAAAAAAATGCGCGCAGTCCGGTTGATGCGGAGAGCCTCTCCCTCTGGACCCAGAACAAGACCGAGCGCACCGGCCCCGTCGAAGATCGCTTCGTCGAGAGCCGACAGTTCGGCGAGCTGCCTTCCCTGGCGCTCCTGACGTCGAACCAGGGTCCGGATTCCAAAAACTGTCAGGACCAGAAAAAACAGTCCCCCTTCCTCGACCATCCAGCGGTGCGACGATGCGGCCATCCACCCGTCCCACACCAGGGCAGTCGGCCAATAAGCCGTCACCTCGAATGGATATCCGGGAACCATGATCCGGGCGCTGCTTTTGCCTTCGGGAAGAAGAGGGGAATCGGGGCGGATCCCCCGGACCATAAAGAGAATGTCACCGTTTCTGAGATCGCGGAGAGAATAGCTAAAGATCCGATGATCCTTCGATGGAAGCAGATCCGTCACCCGAAGCGAGGTCCGGACTCCGAGGGTGGGGCTTCCGGCACGTCCGGGAAGAAGAATCGAAAGAGGAAGGATCCGGGTTCCGAGTCGGGCGGAAAGCCGGCTCCGACCCACGAGGAAGGAGGGGTTCTCCGGAAGGGGAGTTCCATATCCGTTCGCGGGATAGATGGGCGCGGAAGTTGACCCGGGTGAGACCCGGGTCGACCAGAGGATCCGGCCGGTCCGGGGGTTATAGAGCTCGAAATCGACCAGGGACGGATGCATGGCCAGAAAAATCCGGAGGGTCCGTTCCGTCGCCGTCCCGGGGGTCCGGAAAGGCACCCGGACTTCCGGGAGTGTCGCGGCCACGAACCCAAGGTCAAGAAACCGTGAAGAGAGGCGGCGGGAAACGGCAGAGGCGCTTGCGAGCGCGGCATGGGCCGCCCGGGCTTCCACGCCCCTTCGGAAATCATTGTATTCCGCCGATTCGAAAAAACCGATGCTAAGGAAAGCCAGAACAAGGGTTCCTGCGACCAGAAGCCCGACCGACCTCCCTATCAGAAGATGTTCCAGAAGAAGGCCGGGTTTCAGTGTTGTCTTCATGGAATTCCCCGTCTCTTGACGTCCTCCCCTCCGTGAAGGAAGGGGATTCCTTCCTGCCATCTCCCCGGTCGGACACGGGGATGGATTCGCCGACCTGAACGGTCAGGCCGCCGACTCGGAGGACGGATCCCCCGAACAGGCGCGACGGGCGTGCCCCGCCCT
>JAKBXW010000152.1 GCA_021840555.1 Nitrospirota bacterium | reverse complement strand
ATCCTACGGATCCCTTTCCGTCGCCACCGCCCTTCTCTCGGAGGCCGCCCCTCTCTTCAACATCCGCCCGGGATCATTTTTCCCTCCGCCGAAGGTCCATTCCATGGTCCTCTCCTTCAGGCCAATTCCGACCCGTAACGACCCCGCCGTTCCCGGGGCGATCCAGCTTTCCCGATGGGCCTTCACCTACCGGAGAAAGACCCTCCGGAACGCCTTCGAAAAGTCGCTTCCTCCCCGCCTCCGGGAAGCGTCGGAGACATTTTTTTCTGAAAATCCCGACATTTCGGCCCTTAGGCCCGAAGCGATCCCCCCCGAAGGGTGGCTCAGAATATCCCGGACCTTTCGTGCGCACAACCCAGGAATTTTTGATACGATAGTCAAATGACCGATTTTCACAGGAGGATCTTTTGATCGACCAACCCGCCGCCCCGTCCCATTCCCTCCCCTCTCTCCGCATCATCCCCCTTGGAGGAATCGGAGAGGTCGGCATGAACATGACCGTCTACGAAACCGAAGGCCGCATAATCGTCGTCGACTGCGGCGTCCTGTTTCCCGAAGACGACCTTCTGGGGATCGACCTGATCATTCCCGACTTCTCCTACCTGACCGAGAACCGGGAGCGGATCCTGGGCCTCTTTCTGACACACGGCCACGAAGACCACATCGGGGCCGTCCCCTACTTTTTGCGGGAGTTCGACGTTCCCGTCCTCGGAACCCCGCTGACCCTCGGCCTCCTCGAATCGAAACTCCGGCAAACCCGCAAGGCCGACGACATGCCGAAGCTGATTTCCCTGACTCCACGCCAGGAGTACACGATGGGTCCCTTCACCGTGGAACCCGTTCGCATCACCCATTCGATCGCCGACGGCGTGGCCTTCGCCATCCGGACCCCTGCGGGCACGGCCCTCCACACCGGCGACTTCAAGGTCGACCTCACACCCATCGACGACCTCCACTTCGACCTCCACCGGTTCTGCTCCCTCGGAGAAGAAGGGATTCTCGCCCTTCTTTCCGACAGCACGAATTCCGAAAAGGAGGGTCTCTCCCTCTCCGAAAAACTCGTGGGGGAAAATCTCGACCGGTTCATCCAGAACGCACCCGGCCGGGTGATCGTCTCCACCTTTTCCTCAAACATCCACCGGCTGCAGCAGGTCGCAGACGTCTCTCTCCGCCATGGACGGAACATCGTCTTCACGGGACGGTCCATGGAGAACAACTACAGGGTAGCCACCGAACTGGGCCATCTCCACATTCCCGCAGACCGGGTCGTCAAGGTCGAGGCCGCCTCCTCCCATCCTCCGGAAAAGATCACAATCCTGACCACCGGAAGCCAGGGAGAGGCCATGAGCGGCCTGTTCCGGATGGCGGTGAACGACCACAAGCATATCGCCATCGGTCCCGGCGATACCGTTCTCCTGTCCTCCCGGGTCATCCCCGGCAACGAACGGGCCATCGACCGAATCATCAACCTACTCCTCCGGAAGGGCGCGACGGTCCACTACCGCGCCATCTCCGACATCCACGTCTCGGGGCATGCCAGCGTGGAGGACCAGAAGCTCATGATCCGGATGCTCCGGCCCCACCATTTCATCCCCATACACGGAGAGTTCCGACATCTCTCCGCCCATGCCAGGACGGCCCGGAAGATGGGTATTCCCGACGAGCGCGTCCACCTGATCGAGAACGGTGACGTCCTGGAGCTCGATGCTCATTCCGGGCGTCTTCTCGATCGTGTCCGAACCGGACGTACCCTGATCGACGGCAAGAGCGTGGGCGACATCGGGGAGGGCGTCATCCGCGACCGGAAACGCCTGGCCTCCGACGGAATGGTGATGGTCATTCTGGGCCTTTCCCGGCAGGACGGACAGGTTCTGATCGGGCCCGAGGTTTTTTCCCGGGGGGTCTCCCCATCCGAAAGGTCCCAGGAAATGGACGGACTGATCCGCTCCCAGGTATTCGTGGCCCTCGACGGGGCCGAACCCGAAATCAGAAGCGAGCTGCCCGCGCTGAAAACCCGCATCCACAACCATCTCAGAAAGTACTTCAAGAAACAGTTCGACAGGGATCCCATGATTCTTCCTGTCATACTCGAGACCTGACGTGAGCGGTCCGGAATCTTCCTCCCGGGAGCCCCGTCCTCCATACAGGACAGCGAGGCTTGCCATTTCCCTTTTCGAAGGAGCGCTGGCGCTTTTTGTCGGCGGCGCCCTCGTCACCCTTCATCCGGACGACCCCTCCCTTTTCACGGGGTCGACCGAACCCATGGCCGCCAACATGTTTGGACTGGCCGGGGCAACCGTGGCCGACTTTCTCTATTCCTTCATGGGACTTCCCGCCATCGTTCTGCCCATTTTCCTGTTTCTGCACACGGGCTCGCGGCTGGCGGGGCGCAAGTCTTCCTTCGCCACCCTGGCCGGGAGTTCCTTTTTGCTGGCCGGTCTCTCTCCGCTTCTCGCCGCCATCAGGACCCGGCCCCTTCCGGCCCCCTATCCTCCGGGAGGACTGCTCGGGACGGCACTTCTCCGGGAGCTCCTGCCGCTCCTGAACAGGCCCGGAGTCCTACTCCTTTTCGGAGCGCTCACCCTGGGCGGATTCCTGCTCCTTCTATCCGACCTTCCTCTCCGGAGATTCATCAATCTCCGGGATCTTCCCGAGTGGGGCCGCACCCTGTTCGCCAGAAGGAGAAGGGAGGAAATCTCTTCCCCGAATCTCCCGGAACCGACGGCACCGGAGCGGAAACCGATCCCCACCGTACCCGACCTTCCGGAACCTTTTGGCGAACCCTCTGCGGTCGTTCCCCGCCCATCCCCCACGCCGGCGCCGAAGAAATCTCCGGTC
>JAKBXW010000151.1 GCA_021840555.1 Nitrospirota bacterium | reverse complement strand
GCCGTACAAATTATTGAGATGATTGCCTGTTTGCGCAGAAGAAAAAACCTCCTCAAAGGGGCTTGACTTCTCCGCCTGACCATATATTTTCCTGAGGAGCCATAAATGTTAAGCTAAAAACTTTTTTGTAATATCTATTTTATTATTGTGACTCTCTGGTAAACTCTCCCAATCCTTGAACCAAAATATTTTGGGGAAGGTATTTACTGGAAAATAACTTTTTACAATAAACTTCCAGGTTTCCAAAGAAGCTGGATTTAAAGACAAGCTGCGCCTGAGAAGGATTCTTCCAAACAGTTTTCCATCCCGGCACGAAAAATAATGTAACGAAGCCTCCCTTAGCCAAATTGATTTTAAAATTCGAAGAGGTTCCTTCAGGGGATTACCGGGATAATTGTCGTAAAGATCGTGCAAAATCCGGATGATCCGATCCTGCCTTTCTAATCTTTGGGTCCAGAATTTGGAAAGCTTATTCTTCAAATCTTTCGACTTTGCTCGATATTCGACTAGAAAATCATCAAGATGGAGAAATTTTTCCTTTTTCCAAAGTCTTATCGCAAAATCGATATCCTCTCCGGCGGCTATAGTATTAAAAAATGGATCGAAACCTCCTGATTCCAGTATTTTTTCTCGTTCAAAAAGAAGAGTGGAGGGAAGGGGGACATAGAAGTCTCTCAGAAAAGGGTCTTTCTGGGATTTGAAGAGAAGATCCACCCAATCCAGATGGATGTCACGCTGTTTCGAGAAAAAGACCTTGTCCCCGTTCTCCACGACAAAGGCCTCATAGGAAGAGGAGATCAGCGCCGCTTCCGGATGGGCTCTTGCCGCCCCGATCTGCTTTTCGAGCCGGTCGGGACGCATCAGATCATCTCCGTCCAGGAGGGCCACATACTTTCCCCGGCTTTCAAGGAGTCCCCTGTTTCTTGCCGAGGAAATTCCCTGGGTCGGCTCCTTCACGATCCGGATGAGCTCGGGAAACTTGGACTGATATCTCCGGGCCACCTGCATCGTCGCTTCGTCGGCGTTGTTGTCGACCAGGACAATCTCGAAGTCGGTGAAGGTCTGCCGAAGGACCGAGTCGATCGACTCCTCAAGAAAAGCTCCCTCCCGGTAGAGGGTCATCACCACAGAAACCGAAACCGCCATCACAGAACCTCTCGCATCGGGATCATTCTTTTCGAAGGGAGCCCCTTCGCCTCGCTGCCGTCCTTAACATCGCCATTGTTCTTGTTGTCGGAAGCACATCATCTCTTTCATTCAGGGTGTCACGATCTTGCTCTGGAATAGCGAGTCCACGAGCTCCATCGTCGCCTCCGGGGGAAGCGGGCCGGAATCGAGCGCGTCGAACCAGAACAGACGGGGATAGTACGTCTGGGGAAGGCCCGCCTTCAGACGGAGTTTCCATGAATCGATCGAGGAAGGATCGCACTTCAATGCGCGGTCGAGCATGCGGACCCCGAGATCCTTTCCCTCCCTGTAGCGGAGAAAGGTCAGGCTCTCGTGACGGAGCCAGAGTGCCGAAAGCTTTTTGAAAATTTTCCTCACCTCCGTCGTGGATTTCCCGAAATTTTCCCAGAGGATCCCGTAGAAGCGATCCATGTGGCGACAGAAGCCGACCCAGTCCATCTGTCGGCGCTTGACCGCCATCAGCTCGGGGTTTGCGATCCGGTAGCGGGCCAGGGAGCGGGGAACCTTTTCGAATTCCCCTTTCGTATACATCCGCAGGTAGAACTCGATATCCTCGAACCAGCGGGGGTTCAGGCGCGTATCGAACCCCCCCACCGAAAGAGCCGTTTCTCGTTTGAAGAAGGTGGTCGAGGTCAGTGGGAAGTGGAGGGAGTCCCCCTGCCCCGATCCCGGACCGACCGGAAAGAGCCCCTTCAGAATCTCCTGGGTCTCGAACCAGATGACGGGTTCGGTCACCGACACATCTTTGCGGACTACGGTTTTGTTGTCCATGGAGACCCGGTCGTACCACCCGCTCACCAGGGAGAGGCCCGGCGACTCCAGAAACCGTTCCCGCTGGAGAGCGATCCGTTCCGGAGCGACCAGGTCGTCCCCGTCGAGGAAGGCCACGAACCGGCCCCGGCTTTCGGCGATCCCCCGGTTCCTCGCCGAACAGGCGCCCTGGACCGGCTCGGAGACGATCCGGACCGATCGGGGGAAGCGGGCCGCGAAGTCCTTCGCGACCTCTTTCGTCGCGGAATCCGCGTTGTTGTCGACCAGGACGATCTCGCAATCCCCGAAGGTCTGCCCGAGGGCCGAATCCACCGTCTCCCGGAGAAGCGACCCTTCCCGGTAGAGGGTGATCACGATAGAAACCTCTGGAAAACTCATCTGCATTTTTCCGTCCTTTCCCGTCCCGGCTCCGGGGCGCGCCGTTCAAGCGGGAGAAATTATTTTCACCACAACAGCATAAGCAAATTGTTTGCCAAAACTCTTCAGAAGGCTCTGAAAAGTCTGGAAAGAGGCCTGTTGGGACGGACGGGTTTTGGAAAAGCCCCCCTCCTTTCGGGGGACTCGCAACTTTTCCCCGTTTCATGGAAAATAGGACCGCTGGCGGATTTCTCATCTTGTGAAAAAGCTTTCCCAACGCGGCTGGAAAGGACGAGACGCTGACGACCGACTTCAAGGATGCCCACGATCGACACTGGGAAGACGCCGAGAGTCTCTTCCGGGATTCCCGATGGGCGAATGCGGACCATCTCTATGGCTTGGCGGCGGAATGCGGCCTCAAGGCCCTGATGCGTTGTTTCGGTATGGGATTCGACACAGTCCGGGATAGGCCTTCCCAGACGGATGACCGTGTTCACGCCGACAAAGCCTGGACCCGCTACGAGTCCTACCGTTCGGGC
>JAKBXW010000150.1 GCA_021840555.1 Nitrospirota bacterium | reverse complement strand
TTTGTGCAGGGATTGACGCAGGTCCATGTTCATCGTTTTACCTCCCTAATCGATGATTCGAAATCGCATGGCTTCCTTTTCGTTTAGAACTTTCCTGTCCCATGAGGCGGCATTATCGGAATAATCCCCCTTTGCTTCGGAAGGGGTAATGAAGATGGCGAGCTCGGATTCGTTTTCCCGGAAGCTTCGGGACTTGAAAAGCTCCCCCAGGACGGGTATCTGGCCAAGCAGGGGGATTTTCGAGACGTCCTTGGCCATCTCGCTTTTGACGAGACCGGACAGCATGACCGTTCCACCGGGTGGGCTGGAAAAGTTGGTGATGACCCTACGGGTAAGGAATCCGGGCACATCGGAGCTTCCGCTGCCGTGGTCCACGGTGCTTATTTCGGCCGTGATCTGTGTCCGGATCTTGTTCCCGGCATCCATTTTCGGCTGGATCATGAGAACGATACCGTAGGTTTTCCACTCCACGGTCCGTGTTTCCGGCGTGACTATGACGATCGGTATCTCGCCGCCTGCCAGAAAGCTTGCGCTCTCCCCGCTTTCGCAGACAAGGCGGGGATTTGCGAGTATTCGGGCGCGGCCGTCGGCGAGGAGAAGGTTCAGGCGCGCCTCGAAGTCCGATGCGACGGCGAAGGTGGAACCGGAGCCGCTTCCCTTCGACCAGGACCCTTTGGCCGAAAGTGAGTCCGGCCAGCGAATCCCTATCTGGGAATTGATTCCCTTGCTGATCTCGATGATTTTAAGATCATAGGAAAGGAGGGTTTTTCTTTCCTCCGGAAGAGAGATGCGCAGGTGAAGGTCGGGTCTCGTGCGCGCGAAATCCTCCATCAGTTTCTTGTCGGATTGGGATGAAAGGGTCCCGGAAACGAGTATAATTCTTCCGGATTCGGTTACCTGCACTCCCGGGAAAGAGGCCGCGAACGCCCGCGTCTCCTCGGCCAGGCGAGTGTTCTTCTCGCGGACTTCGACGTTCCAGTCGGTACGCCTGCTCCTTTCCCATACCACGAGATCCGTTTCGCCTTCTTTTTTCCCGACCACGAGCACGCCTTCGTTCCTCAAGAGGGGGCGTGCCTCGATGATCTCGGGGTTGCCCACGGAAATACGGGTGACATCCGGGTGGCCAAGAATCTGCTGGAACCCGGGCCTGAGACGTATTGTTTCCGCGGGGGACGGTGCGGAAAGGATTACGGTTCCGATAATCGCAAATGCTCGAACACAACGGAACGTCATGCCATTTTTCATCCCGGATCACCATTTAAGGCAAGTGGTACGGGTTCCAGGATTCCCGCTTTCCATATTTCGACTTTTTTTCGGAACGTCGTGGATATCCTGGCGTTGCGTGTTGCCGGACGGGAAGGTTCGTCGGGATTCCGGAGGAACCAATGAAGGCGACCGCCACGCGCTCCCGATGCAAGCGTTATCCCTTCCTCCGGGGTGACGGATACCGTAATTGTGGAAATCTCCTTTGATTCCTCGCCGGAGGGTGGACGGTTGTAATGCCGGTCGACCGAGATCACCGGGACCGCGCGAATCCAGGATTTGACGGTTTTGCCGTTTTCTCCATCGCAAAGCAGGTCGACCCTGTCCCCGGGGCGAATGAGGCCCGCGAAAGAGGAGGAAACATCCGCTTCGATCGTGAGCGCCCGACGCCCTGCGGGGACTACCTGGGAAAACTTGTCCATGTCGAAAGGTTCTTCCACGTCGGACCAGAGAACCGGTTCCCCGGCGGCAAGGTTTCCCTTTGCGCGGGCTCCCACCAGGAGTTCGTACTCCGACGCGGGGACGTTTCGGTTGCTCGTCCCGGAGGCGGGAACGGTTTTTTTTGCGAGGTTCTGCTCTGAGAAGACTTCTCCCGCGGAAATCAGGACCGATGGCACGACGATTTCGACGGGAGATGATTGCACGCGGATTTCCCTTTCCACGGCGGCGATGCGGTGCCTGGCAAGAAATATGGCGGACAGCGTCAAGGTCAATCCAGCCAGGAACAGCAGTATCTCCCGGGACCACTTATTCCAGGCGCCGGACGAGGAGGAACTTTCCTTCTTTTTCTTCCAGAAAAACAATGGCGGTCTCCCTTCCTTTTTCCCGTGTGGCGACGCTGTTTGCCGACGGGATGTCATCTTCCGCGACGCATTCCCACCCGGAGGAGGACAACCTGTCCCGGGCCATTCGACCTGGGACATCGACCTGCCCGAAAGAGAGGTCGATTACACCGTTTCCCGTCTCCAATCTCATCGTGCGTTCGGAACGAAATCCCGGCGGGAGAGACAATGCGGGTGGGGAAATGTTTTCCATATCCTCACGGAGAGCATCGAAAAAAAAAGGATGTGTCGCGGATGGTTCGCCGGTAAGTGAAACATTCAATCCCTGACGCCTCAACTCGCGATGAAGGATAGATAGGTCGTCGCTGGCGGATTCTTCCACCAGGAACCGCCGGCCGTCGATGATAAACCCCTTCGTGGACGAAATAGGTTTCCGGTCGTGTCCGGAAAATGCGGGCAATGCGGCAAGAACGAGAACGGGAATCGCTGCCCAATGGAAGTGGCGGTGTTTCAACGGAGTATCCCCGTCACGACGATACCGCTGACTACACCACGGATCTTCTTTCCGGAGGGGGAATGTTTCTCCCAGCAGTCGACGCTCATTTCGGATGTTCTGCGGATTCGAAGGGCAGGTAGATTCGCCATGGCCGACGTTTCCTCCCAATTCTTTTCAATTTCGGCAATTACCGTTGTCCTTCCGGCAAGGCCGGGAAATGGCGCGGGTAGCAGCCTGGTTTTATTGCCGGTGTTCGCGTGTATACGGACGCCTTTCCCACCCGTCAGTATGGAATCGGACATCTCCCGTTCCATGC
>JAKBXW010000054.1 GCA_021840555.1 Nitrospirota bacterium | reverse complement strand
GGCTTTTTCCCAGGAACGGAGGGTCGTTACCGGAACGCCGAGCAACGCGGATGCTTCACCGATCTTGTATTTCCGGCCGGACAGCGCCAACGTCAGTCTCTCCGACTGCTTTCCGAAGAGGAAAGATCTCCCGAAAGCGGAATCAAACGGACTTTTTGCGGGACGAAGAGGTCTTCTTCGGAGCCTCTTCCTCTCCCCAGAAATGGCGCGTGGGCCGGAAGACAACCACCCGGTGGCTCTTGATGAGAAGGGGCTCCCCCGTCTTGGGATTGCGACCGAGCCGGTCTTCGCGCTTTCGGACTTCGAAGGTTCCGAAGCCGGTCAGCTTCACGGATTCACCCGAAAGAACCGCCTGGGTGATCTCTTCGATCACGAAATCCAGGGCCTCGCGCACAGTCTTCCGGGGAAGACCCGCCCCTCCCCCATGATTTCGCGTATACTCGACGATATCGGTACGATTCAATGGAAACCTCCTTATTTCGGATGATAATGATACGAAGAAGTGCCGGACATGTCAACCGTTTTTTCGGAACAGGGTCCTGGTTGATCCGTTTTGACCCGATAGCAACAGGGGAAACGTCCACAAGACCGGTCGCGACCGGGTCGTTCGTCACCTGGAGCGGGCCGCTCTTCCAACGGAACTCATGCCAGGGATCGGAAACCCGCCCCCTTCAAAGTCCTTCTTCCTCGGACTCCGCCACCGGCCGGTTCCGGTCCGGACGCCCGGGGAAACAGATTCCCCGCCGGCTTTCCAGAACGAAGTCGATGATCTCTCCGATCTCGGCCGAGGGACGTTCGAGGGAAGCGAGTCTCTCCCGGTCGAGGGTCCCGGACAGGAGATACTTCCGGTAGAAGGCCGCGATCCCGGCGATTTCCTCCCGGGAAAATCCCGCCCGCCGGAGTCCGACCCTGTTGATCGTGCGAAGAGTGTGCGTCCCGTCCATGATGGCGAAGGGTGGAACGTCCCGGCTCGTGCGGGACCCTCCCCGCAAGAGGGCCAGGCGCCCGATCCGGATGAACTGATGGACCAGGACGCCCCCGGAAAGAAAAGCCCCGGCCCCCACCGAGACATGTCCGGCGAGAAGAACCCCGTTGGCGAGGATCGCCCGGTCCCCTACATGGCAGTTGTGTGCGACATGGCTTCCGGCCATAAGAAGGGTCCCGCTCCCGATCCACGTCCGGGAATGCTCCTTCGTCCCCCGGTGGATGGTCACATATTCTCGGATCTCGTTTCCGTCCCCGATCACCGTCTCCGAAACCCCCCCGGAAAAGGAGTGGTCCTGGGGCTCATGGCCGATGATGGCCCCCATGTGGATCCGGTTCCGCACTCCTATTGTCACATGGGGACCGATCGAGACCCGTTCCATGAGCACGGTCCCGGCCCCGATCCGGGAGGGTCCGCGGAGGACGCAGAAAGGGCCAACCCGGACGCCCTCTTCCAGTTCGACGGTGGATTCGATGACTGCCGATGGGTGGATCTCAGGCTTCAAGCCGGCGCGCCTCCGAGGTCAGAAGATAGTATTCGATGCTATCCTTAAGCGCCAGGAGACTCGCTTCGATGACGTTTTCCGAGACCCCGACCGTGCCCCATTTTCTGTGTCCGTCGGAAGATTCGATCAGAACACGGACACGGGAGGCCGTTCCCGCGCTCCCGGAGAGCACCCGCACCTTGTAGTCGAGGAGAACGATGTGCCGCACCTCCGGATAGAAGGTCCCGAGAGCTTTCCGGAGGGCGTTGTCGAGCGCGTTGACTGGACCGTTCCCGAGGGCGGCGGTGTGCTCGAAGGAGGAGCCGACCCGGATCCGGACCGTCGCCTCGGCGTATCCGGAGGCCGGGTCCGCCCCCTTTCCCATCCCGATCCGGAAAAAATCGAGAGAGAAGTAGGGCTTAAACGAGGCCACGGCCTGACGCATGAGGAGCTCGAAGGAGGCCTCAGCCCCCTCGAACTGGTACCCGGCGAACTCCATCTCCTTGAGCCGTGAAAGAAGGGACGAAAGGTGCCGGTCCCCGTCCTCGATCGTCAGCCCGTACTGGCGGGCCTTCTCCACGAGGTTCGATCGACCTGCCTGTTCGGAGAGAAGGATCCGCTGACGGTTGCCCACCGACTCCGGAACGATATGCTCGTAGGCTCTCGAGACCTTGCGAACGGCATGGACATGCACCCCGGCCTTGTGGGCGAAAGCCGAATCCCCCACATAGGGCAGGTTTTTCGGAAGGGGCCGGTTGGCCAGCTCGAAGACAAAGGCGGCGGCGTCCCGAAGACGGGCAAGGGACTCTTTTCCGACCACGGGGAAGCCCATCTTTAAGGCGAGGGTGGGAATAAGCGAGACCAGGTTCGCGTTTCCGCAGCGCTCCCCGATCCCTCCGATGGTTCCATGGATCTGGCGGGCCCCCGCCGAGACGGCCGCCAGGGAATTGGCGACGGCGAGCTCTGCGTCGTTGTGGGCGTGGATTCCGAGACGGCCTCCCAGAAGGGCCGCCGCCTGAAGGGTCGCCTGCTCGATCTGCCAGGGCAGACTTCCCCCGTTGGTGTCGCAGAGGACGACCCAGTCGGCCCCCGCCGTTTTCGCCGCCTCCACCGTTTTGAGGGCGAACTCCGCATCCTCCCCGTAGCCGTCAAAAAAATGTTCGGCGTCGTAGACGACCTCCTTGCCGTGCTGCTTGAGGTAGTCCACCGTCTCCGCGATCATGGCGAGATTCTGCTCCTCGGAAAGTCCGAGAATCTCCCGCACATGGAGGCGCCAGGATTTTCCGAAGATCGTCACGACAGGCGTGCCCGCAGCCAGAAGATCCCGGACAACCGGATCGTCGGACATCCGGTTTCCGGCCTTCCGGGTGCTTCCGAAAGCCGCGATCCGCGCGTTGACGAGAGGAATCTCACGGACCCGCGCGAAAAACTCCTGGTCCTTCGGGTTGGCGCCGGGCCAGCCCCCTTCGATGTAACCGACGCCCAGGGCGTCCAGATGGGAGACGATCCGAAGCTTGTCCTCGAGCGTGAAGGAGATATCCTCCATCTGGGACCCATCCCGAAGGGTGGTGTCGTAAAGCGAGACCTGGCCGGCCAGGCTATCCACGGACAGGATCTCCGGACTCCGCCCTGTCGAGGCCGAAGGACTGGTGGACGACACGCGCGGCGAGCTCGCCGTACTTCTCGTCGATCAGGCAGGAGATCTTGATCTCCGAGGTGGAGATCATCAGGATGTTGATCCCTTCGGAGGCCAGGGTCTCGAACATGCGGGCCGCCACACCCGAGTGGGACCGCATCCCCACCCCGACGATGGAGATCTTGCTGATGTCCTCCCGGCTCCGGACCTCTCCGGCCCCGATCCTTTTGGCGACCTCCTGGGCGATCCGGATCGTCTTGCGGGCTTCGGAGCGCGGAACGGTGAAGGAGATGTCGGTCAGATGGTCCTGTCCCACGTTCTGGACGATCATGTCCACGATCACCGCATTGTCCGACAGCTCCCGGAAAAGGGTCGCGGCGAGCCCCGGCCTGTCGGGCACGTCGCAGACGACGATCTGGGCCTGATTCCTGTCGAGGGTGACCCCCGACACCACCATCTGTTCCATTTTTTTGTCTTCCTCCGTCACAAGTGTTCCCGGATCCTTAGAAAAGGTTGAAAGGACGCGAAGCGGCATCCGGTAGCGCATGGCGAATTCAACCGATCGGGAGTGCAGAACCTTCGCTCCCAGGGCGGCCATTTCGAGCATCTCTTCATAGGAAATGCGGTCGAGCTTTCGGGCCCGCGGCACCATGTTCGGATCGGCCGTGAACACCCCCGTCACATCCGTGTATATGTCGCATCGGTCGGCCGAAAGGGCCACGGCGAGCGCAACGGCTGTCGTGTCCGATCCCCCGCGCCCCAGCGTCGTGACGTCCTCGCTGGGGGAGATTCCCTGGAATCCGGCGACGACCGGAACGACCCCCGCCGAAAGGGCTCCGAGGAGACGGCCCGACTCGATGTGTTCGATCCGGGCCTTGGTGTGGGTGCTGTCGGTGTGGATCCCGACCTGGCGGCCCGAAAAAGAGCGCGACATCCGGCCCTTCGTCGTGAGGGCCATCGCCAGGAGGGCACTCGTGATCCGCTCTCCCGAGGAGAGGAGCATGTCGATCTCGCGCTCCGGAGGCTCGGGAGACACCTCATGGGCCAGTCGAATGAGGCGGTCGGTGTCCCCGGCCATGGCGCTCACGACCACGACCACCTCGTTCCCCGCCAGACACTCTTCCTCCACGAGATCAGCGACATGGCGGATCCGTTCGATATTGGAGACGGAGGTTCCTCCGAATTTCATCACAATGCGAGACATAAATCCTTTCCGGGATATCCGGCATCATCCTCTGCGGAAGGCCTCTCCGACCATTTCGTCCATTGTTCCACGGGAACCAGGGGAAGCTCCCTCACGTTCCACTCCGTCATTCGGAGAAGACCCGGACCCCATTTCCCGAAAGATCTCTGCGAAAGAAAGAGCGCCGGAACGGGGCCGGCCTCGTGATTTCCCGTAAGGGGGGAGCTCTGATGATCTGACGTGATGGAGAGGGATGTCAAGCGGCCCTCCCCGAACCAATCGAGAAGCTTCGCGAAAACCTCCTGGTCCATCCGCTCGAGAAAGTGCCGCTTCCCCTCCGGATCCCGGCGGTGGCTGGCCATGTCGAATCCCTCGAAATGAAGCAGAATGCGCGCGCAGGACTGCCGGAGCCCGTCGTAAACCCTCTCCATCTTTTCCGAAAGATCGGTGTCGGTGTCTCCCGTTGCCCGGGATAGAGGGGCCGAACGGAAACCCGCCCGCCGCCCGAGCGCCCGGACAAGCGCCGTCGCGCAGACTGCGAGCCGGTCGGCGCGCTCCCCCGGAATCCCTCCTTCGGGGGCACGCCCGCCACCCCACAGCCAGACACCGTCGACCCTTCTTTCCGGATCGGAAGAATGGGCAAAAGAAGCGGGAATGGTCCGGGAGATCCATTCCGGAAATCCCGGGATGAAGCCGGATTCCGAAGGCAGAGCCCCCCGTCTCGGCGGAGAACCCGCCTCTCCGTTCCACCGGGGAAGAGCCAGAATCATCCGGTCAATTCGCCCCCCCGCTCCCGGGACAGGGAGAAAACGCCAGGGCTCACGTCCTGTCACGCGATCGAGCAGGGCGCCCCAGAAGGCGTGTTCATCCTCCCTCCGGTTGATGTAGCGGAGGAGCCGGCCGTCGGCTCCGCAGCAAACCGGGGTGGCAAGGTAAAACCACTCCGAGGGAGAGGGATCTCGGGTGAGGAGGGAGAGAAGAGAGCCCCGCGAAAGACTTCGGGCCTCCTCCAGGGAAAAGCCGAGAAGTCGTGCGATCCCTTTCTCGGAGGAAATCTCGCGGGCCGGCGATCCGTCCTGGGGATCGATCCTGCAAAGCCGTCCGGCCCGGGCCAGGGTGTCGAGGGCCGGCGTTTTGGCCATGGAAAGGGTCGTCTTCTGCCCGGAAGGCTCGGCGAGCCCGTCCAGAACCACCAGAAGGTCACAACCGGATCCGACCCCGTCGTTCATGAGAAGCCCAGAACGGCCAGGACCTCTTCCTTTCTGGCGGGGACCCGGATCTCGGGCGGGGAGGACCGAAAGACGGTGTCGGGATCCTTGAGGCCGTGGCCCGTCAGGGTGCAGACGATCCGCTCCCCTCCGGAAAAAGCGCCGGCACGGGCCCGTTTCAGCACCCCGGCCAGGGAGGCGGCCGAAGCCGGCTCGCAGAAAACCCCCTCCTTCGAGGCCAAAAGATGGTAGGCCTCGAGAATCTCGCTGTCCGACACCGACAGGATGGACCCGCCCGATTCTCCCGCGGCCTTCAGGGCTCCCTGCCAGGAAGCGGGATTCCCGATGCGGATCGCCGATGCCAGGGTCTCCGGCTTTTCCACCACATGGCCGAGAACGATCGGAGCCGCCCCCTCGGCCTGCACCCCTGTCATCTTCGGAAGCGAGGAAAGGCGGCCTGCCTGCAGGTAGGCGTTGTATCCCGCCCAGCTGGCCGTGATGTTTCCGGCGTTCCCCACCGGTAGAAAATGATAGTCCGGGGCGGTCCCCAGCTGATCCACGATCTCGAAAGCCACCGAGCGCTGGCCCTCCAGACGGTCCGGATTGACGGAGTTGACAAGGGCCACCGGATGCGTCTCCGCCACCTCCCGGACGATCCGGAGGGCGTGGTCGAAAAGCCCTTCCACCTGAATGACCGTCGCATGGTGGACGATGGCCTGGGCCAGCTTGCCCCGGGAGATCTTCCCGTCGGGGATGACCACAAAGACCCGAAGACCCGCCCGGGCCCCATAGGCGGCGGCGGAGGCCGATGTGTTTCCTGTC
Organism: Nitrospirota bacterium; assembly: GCA_021840555.1. Lineage (GTDB taxonomy): Bacteria > Nitrospirota > Leptospirillia > Leptospirillales > Leptospirillaceae > UBA4572. Next base: position 5,982 of record JAKBXW010000054.1, on the reverse strand, counting down.
GAGGCGCAGATGAGGGCGCGCGCGCCCTTTTGCACCGCCCGGGAGACGGCCAGGGTCATCCCGCGATCCTTGAAGCTTCCGGTCGGGTTCGCACCTTCAAACTTCACCCAGAGGCGGACCGGAACGGGAATCTCCCGGACGAGGGTCTCCATGGGAATCAGGGGCGTTCCCCCCTCCTGAAGGGTGACGGCCTTCTCCGGATCGGGAGAGCCGAAAAAGGAGGCGTATTCGGCGATGATACCGCGCCACGTGGTCTTCATCACGACAGGGAGCCCTCCATGGAAACATCCTCGATCCGTATCACGACGGTTTTTTCGGTGACGTGGTGGGAGGCGTCGATAATGGCAAGAGAATCCCGGATCTGGGACTCCGTGGCGCGATGGGTCGTCACGACCACCGGAACCGATCCGCCCCTGTCCCTTCCCTTCTGGATCACCGACTCGATGCTGATCCCGCGATCTCCCAGGATGCCCGCGAGATACGAGAGCGTTCCGGGCTGGTCCTGGGCCATGAAGCGGAGATAGTACTCGGAGAAGATTGCGGAAATCGGACGGAGCGGCCTCCTGATCCGTCCCGAAAAAGGGAAGCCCAGGGCGGGAACCTGCGCGCGGGCGCCGTGGAAAACCCCCCGGGCGCATTCCATGACATCTCCCATCACGGCCGTGGCCGTCGGATCCCCTCCGGCCCCGCGACCATACAGAAGGAGCGGCCCCAGGGCCTGGCCCGACAGCTCAATCGCGTTGAAGACTCCGTCCACCTCCGACAGGAGGCTGTTCTCGGGCAGAAAGGAAGGATGAACCCGGATGTCGAGCGAATCCCCGTGGTCGACAGCAATGCCCAGAAGCTTCAGGACATACCCGAACTCCCTGCCGAACTCGAGGTCGATCGGCTTGATCTGCCGGATCCCCTCGACGGGGATCTCCTGAAGATTCACCGGCGATCCGAAGGCCATTGTCGCGAGGATGGCGATCTTGTGGGCGGAGTCGATTCCGTCGATGTCGTAGGTGGGATCGGATTCCGCATATCCATGGCGCTGGGCTTCGGACAGAACCGTTTCGAACTCGAGTCCTTCGCGGCTCATGCGGGTCAGGATGTAATTGGCCGTCCCGTTGATGATGCCGGCCAGACGGAGGATCCGGTCCCCGGCCAGGCTCTCCCGCAGGGTCCGCAAAATGGGGATTCCCCCGCCGACCGAGGCCTCGAAGCCAAGATCGACGCCATGGGAGGCGGCCGCGCCGAAGATCTCCTCCCCGTGACGGGCCAGAAGCGCCTTGTTGGCGGTCACGACGGATTTTCCCGCCTTCATCGCCTCCAGAAGGATGGAGCGGGCCGGCTCAAGTCCGCCGACAAGCTCGACCACAAGAGAAATTCTCGGGTCCAGGACCATCTCCTTCCATTCGCGGTAGACCACGCACTCCGGCGGAAGGGTCAGCCCCTTGAGCGTCTCCGGATTCTTTTCGCAGACTCCCCCCAGTGCCAGCGGGAATCCCAGCCGCTCGCGGATGAGCCCCTGATTTTTAAGCAGAAGCCGCAGGAATCCCTGTCCAACCGTCCCGAGCCCGATGATGCCAACCCGGACTGGGGCATTTTTTTCATTCTGGTTCAGCAAACACGCATCCTTGGTGTGGGGGTGGCTATTCTTTCATGAACGGATTGGACATCGGAAGGGGAATGGTCTTCCCTTCGTCCAGAAGGACGTCCTGGTAGGCTCTCAGGTAGGCCGCCACCGGAGCGTCCGGAAGATAGTCGGGAGACAGGTCGGCGTTGTAGACCAGGATCTGGAGTTCCCGCATCTTTCCGTCGTCCCCCTTGTAGTCCCAGATGAGAACGGCGTCCTTCGGAAGATTGATACCCTTCGCCTGGGAGAGGAGCGGGGCGTGGATCACCCGGGGGGAAACACCCCGGAGGGGGGCGGGCAGGAGATCCCGGAGACGCCAGGTCGGCTCGGCGCTCACTCCCCGGAAGGGGGCGGTCACAAGAACGGCCTGAAGAGCGTTGTCCCGGAACTCGAACTGGAACTCGGGCGTCATCCGTCCGCTTGGAAGGGTTGTGGGAGAATAGAAGAGGAAGCGGTCGGTCGGATGGGCATCAAAATCCGTATAGATTCCGCACGGCAACTCCGTCGAGCTCCCCTTTCGCGGCACGAGGGTCGGATCCCCTTTCTTGAAGATGGAGAGGATCGTCTCCTGGGAGGCTCCCAAGTGCCAGCTCCAGGCCATTGCCCGGGCCGGAAAAAGAAGGACCAGGGCCAGCGCGCCCCCCGTCAGAAGGGTGTTCAACGGCCCGGATTTTAATGTCGGCCTGAAGAAACTTTTCATCATCGGACCTCCGCAAGTCCCGGACGGCTTCTCGCGAAAAACCTCCGGATGTTGACCGTGGCCTGCCGGATGCGGCTTTCGTTCTCCACAAGGGCAAACCGGACATGATCGTCGCCAAGGCTCCCGAAGCCCACCCCGGGCGAAACCCCCACCTGGGCCTCGGCCATGAGGAGCTTCGAAAACTCGAGGGATCCCATCGACTCCCACTGGGGGGGAATCTTCGCCCAGAGGAACATGGAGCCGCCGGGCATCGACACATCCCATCCGGCCCGGACCAGCCCGTCGACAAGGACATGGCACCGCCGTTCGTAGACTTCGGCAATCTGGCCCGGGAAGTCGTCCATCTGGTTTAAGGCGATGATGCTCGCAATCTGGATCGGCTGGAAGGTTCCATAGTCGAGGTAGCTCTTGAGCCGCGTGAGGGCGTTGACCACAGTGCGGTTTCCGACGCAGAAACCGACACGCCATCCCGGCATGTTGTAGGACTTGGACAGCGTATAGAACTCGATCCCCACATCTTTCGCACCCGGCGTCGAAAGAAAGGAGGGAGCCTTGTAGCCTCCAAAGGTGATGTCGGCATAGGCCAGGTCGTGGATCACGAAGAAGTTCCGTTCGTGTGCCAGGGCCACCACCTTCTCGAAAAAACCCTCGGGAACCGTAAGCGTGGTCGGATTGTGGGGGTAGCAGAGAAGGACGGCCTTGACAGGTCCTCCCGCCCGATCGAGAGCCTCGAGAAGATCCGACCAGACGTCCCGGCCGGGAACCATGGGATAGTGGCAGACCTGGGCGCCGGCAAGAACGAAGCTGAAGGCATGGATGGGATAGCTGGGATTGGGCACCAGAACACGGTCGCCGGGGTCGATGGTGGCAAGCGCCAGATGGGCGATCCCTTCCTTCGAACCGATCGTGACGACCGTCTCCGTGTCGGGATCGAGGAGCACCCGGTGACGCCTGGCGTACCAGGCGGCGATCGCCTCCCGGAGCCTCGGGATTCCCTTCGAGGTGGAGTAGCGATGGTTCCTGGGGTTCCGGACGGCCTCCACGAGCTTGTCCACGATGGGGGGAGGCGTCGGAAGATCCGGATTGCCCATTCCGAGATCGATGATATCCTCGCCCCGGCGGCGGGCGGCGAGCTTCATATCGTTGACTGCACTGAAGACATAGGGAGGAAGCTGACTGATTCGCTTGAATTCCATCATTTTGAGAACTCGGCCTTCCGACATGAGATGCCTTGCGGCGACAGAACAGCGTTCGGGGAACATCCGGCCGGAATGGAAATACAGACCGGTCCCATCTCCCGATTATCGCAAATTCCCTTCCGTCCTGCAAACAAGCTTCACCTTGGGGCATATCGCCGGATTTGCCTTTCCGGCACCATCCCGCGCAATCCGATCAAGTTTTCACCCAATCCGCCCAAACATTGTCCTCTGAAAACCTCAAAACGCTTCCCTCCCGGGAGTCCGATCAGGAAGCGACCGGAGAGGTCGAACTCAAGACTCCACTGTTGCCTACAAAATAATAACTAAAAAAAATATTAATATAAAAATATTTAAACATAAAGAATATCTAACGAAGCATTGATTTTTATTTTTTGAATGTTAATATTTTTCTATGAAGCGGAAAGGAAGAAAAGAAAGGGAGGGAATCGACATTTTCGTCGGAGGATCCCATTGAGCGAAGGGAATCAAGACTTCCGGAAGACATTTCTGGAAAGATCGCCAGGCAGGACGGAAGGTTGAAAATCCATTGAATCCTTGACAAAAGGAGCGTTCAGATGAGAGTTCCCGTCGTGCAAGGACCGCATTTTCCCGATGACGAGACGATCCGGAAGGCGGGACAGGCCGATGGATCGGCCGGGCTTCCATCGGGCAGCAGCTATGAGCCGGGGCCTTTCGAGCGGACGATTCTTTCCGCCGGAGAAGCGACGATCAGCGGGATTTATGCGAAGACGGCCGTCCGTCTCCACAAACTGGAAGGGATCTCCGCAAACCTTTACGACGCCTTCATGTCGAACCAGCACCGTTTCAGGGAGACGCTTCTGCGCTACCACAAGCGCAAGGAGGCCGTCGGCCGGGACGAGATCGTCCCGGTTCCCTACGCCCTTCACTGGCTGATCGTCTTCCTGCTCGGGGTCGGGGAATTCCCTCTGAACGTCGTGGTCTTCCGGATGTTCGGAGAACCGGAGCTGATGACCTACGTCATGAGCCTGACCCTGTCGCTCACCCTTCCCCTGATCGGGGTCTTCCTGGGGCTTCAGATCAGGACCCTGGTGAGTCCCAGGATCGCCACCGCGATCATGATCGTGCTGGCGCCGGGAACCGTCCTGGGTGCGCTCACCGCTCTCTCCTTCATCCGGAACATGTACGTGACCCTCCATGCCGAGCACAAGCTGGGAGACGCCTCGGGAAACATGGTCTACGCCATGTTCGCCATCAATCTTCTGATCTTCATCGGAGCCTTCATGGTCTCTTTCTTCGCCCATGACCAGGACGAGGAGCTCGATGCCCTTCATGTGGCCGTTCTGCGTCTGGAGAAGAAACGGACGAAACTCAGAAACAGGCTGGTCAAAGCCATTTCAAGGACCAACGCCGTCATTCGCGGGGGCCGGGCCGAAGCCGACCGGATTCTTTCCGAGACCATGTCCCGTCTGTCGCTTTACCGCCAGGCCAACATGGCGGGACGGAGGGGAACGGTGGCCCCGCCCTCCTTTTCGAAAAAACCGGTATCGGAAACCCTGAACCGCTGGTGGCCGGATCTTGCCCTTCCGGAGGCCGCCGAGTCCGTCACGGCGACCACGGATTACCCGGCCAAAAAGAAAGAATTCGCCTGAACCCGAGCCGGCGACAGAAGGGTTCCAGGCATGGAGGTTCCGAAGGATCATGTCAATCGAAGAGCGTATCGCGTATGAACGGGTTCTGGCATTGGCCGAAGCGGCCTGGCGGACCATGCAGCTCGCGACGGAGGCCGCCCGGAATGCGGGACTCGACGGCCTTCATGTGGCAACGCTGGAAAGCGTCGGGTGGGCCGCCGTGAAAGAACTGAACGAGTACATCAGAAGGAAGGGAGTCGGCTGAGGTAAGAGGCTCCCCCCCACCCTCTATTTATGTTCCCTACCCGATCGGCACGATCTCCTTGCCAAGAGGCGTGAAGGAGATCCCGGCGAGTTTCACATGCTGCCAGGCGAAGGGGATCCCGACGATCGTGAGTGCCAGGAGTACGGCGGACACGAGATGGCCCAGAGCGATCCACCAGCCCCCGATCACGACCCAGAGGATGTTTCCGACAAGGGAGAGAGTTTTCATCGCTGTCCCCTGTTTTCGGTCGACCATCTCACGGCCGAAGGGCCACAGGGAAAAGGAGGCGATCCGAAAGGCTGCGATACCCCAGGGGATTCCGATGATCGTGAGAAAGGAGAGAATCCCGGCGACGGCCCATCCTATCGCCATGAACAGACCTCCGAACAGAACCCAGAGGATGTTTCCTGCGAGCCGGAGAGGGCCTTTGAGAGGCGCGATCCGGAGATTGCCCTGATCAGACATGCGGGATCCTCCATTTGATCCAATCGCGCGGCAACCCTCGCCCTTCAGGGCGGGGAAGGATAGCGCGGACGGCATGGCCGTCCCTGTAGTGGCTTTTAATGTGGCGTCTTCTGCTGTTCGATGTA
>JAKBXW010000053.1 GCA_021840555.1 Nitrospirota bacterium | reverse complement strand
CTCTGGTGCTCTTTCGGGGGAGTCTGACCTTCCCCGTCCCGCAAAGAAATAATCCGACAGCATTCATTCTCTCCGCACGCCCGACCAAAATGGCCGCTCCGAATCCCCCAAGGTTGCCCCATACTGGAAGAGGGCTTTCGAAGGCTCCTGTTTTGGACCCCGATAGAAAATATGGCGCCATTATGGCGTGTTTATTTGTTAAATTATTGTATTTGATGTATTTTTGTGCGAATTGCGCTTCGGATGGGCTGTCGTTTTCAAGTTTGTCATCAGTTATGCCGATTAAGGATGAGCGGCATTTCATTCGCCCTGATTTTTCCGGAGGCCCGCCCCAAGCCGACCAAAAAGAATATAAAAAATATATTCCAGCACTGATGGCATTTTCAAAATATTGTGATCATATATTTTAAATTTTTGAAAATTTAAATTTATTATATCATTATTTTTTTCAAAAATGTTGATTAGTTATATTTGTATTTGACAAGCACCAAATTAGTGTTAGAATGACACTATGAAAAGGATGACGCTGCGCATGAATGAAGCGCTATACAGAGTCATAAAGGAACGGGCCACACGGGAGCACCGTTCGATTCACGCGGAGATTCTTGTCGTCCTTGAACGCTTCTTCGGGGGGAGTAGGGGAGCGGAACTGGTCGTGGAAGAAAAGGAAGAGGGATCCTCGCCGAGGGATCGCTGATGGGGAGGTCCGGCGGGGGCCGGAAATTACAAACGGATTGAAAACGGAAAGGAATCGACAATGCTTGGTGACAAGGACATCAACAAGATTATCAATGCGGTCAAGGAGTACAACGACCTCCTGGAGAAATCCTCGGTTGTCATGGACCGCCTGGCGGAGACCAAGAAGCAGTGGGACATCCTCTTGACCGACCGGGATGCCCTTCGGGCGGAATCGGAGAGGATGAATCGCTTCATCGCCCAGTTCAAGGAGGACTACCAGAATTTCCATGCAAGGGAATCCCAGTGGGTCAATTCGGTGGCAGATCTTCACACCAAGCTCCAGTTCATGGTCGATGAACTGAACACCATCGTCAGCCACCACCGGCGGAACTCGGTCGAAGGCAGCGGCGTCATCAACTAATGCGGGACCGGTCGACCCGAAAGGCGACCAACAAGGAGCGAAAGATGAGACACAAGACCCTTTCCAGACCAATATTTCCGGACGACGAACTGATCCGAAAGACGGGGCACGAGGACGGATTGGCGGGGCTGCCAGCGGGAAGCAGCTACGAGCCCGGCCCCTTCGAGCGGTCGATTATCGCCGCCGGCGAGTCGAAGATCAGCGAAATTTACGCCCAGACGGCCCAGGAGCTTTACCGCTACGAAGGGCTGTCGTCGAACCTGTCCAACGCCTACGAATCGAACCAGTACCGGCTCAAGGACGTTCTGGTCCGATACAAGAACCGCAAGGAGATCGTGGGCCGTGACGTGGTCATTCCTGTTCCCTACTTCATCCACTGGTTGGTTGTGATTCTGCTGGCGATCGGGGAGTTTCCGCTGAACGTCGTCGTCTTCCGGATGTTCGGAGAACCGGAGCTGATGACCTACGTCATGAGCATGACCCTCTCCCTGACGCTACCATTGATCGGGGTTTTCCTCGGTCTTCAGATCCGGACCCTGGTCAAGCCGAAAATTGCCACGGCCATCATGATCTTTCTTGCGCCGGCGACGGTTCTCGGAGCGCTTACCGCCCTCTCCTTCATCCGCAATATGTATGTGACCCTCCATGCCGAACACAGGCTGGGTGGAGGCTCGGGCAACATGGTCTATGCCATGTTCGCGATCAACCTTCTGATCTTCCTGGGCGCTTTCATGGTCTCTTTCTTCGCCCATGACCAGGACTCCGAACTGGATGCCCTGCATGTCGCCGTCGTGCGACTCGACAAGAAGCGGACAAAACTGCGGGAGAAGCTTTCCCGGGCGATTTCGAAGACGAACGCGGTGATACGCGCCGGTCGCGGCGAGGCGGAGCGTGTCCTCTCCGAAACGTCGGCCAAGATCGCCATCTACCGCCAGGCAAACATGGCTTCACGCGGAGGAACGGTCGCCCCCTCCTCCTTTTCAAGGAATCCCGAATCTCCCACCCTCAAGAGATGGTGGCCGGATCTCAGAATTCCGGATGCGGCCGAGTCTATGGCCACGAATCCAGCCCCCAGCGGAAAGCCGAATGACGGGCAGGGCCGGCCTCTATTTTCCACGGGGAGGGTGTAAGATGAACGCATGGGGAGAGAGGGCCGGCCGATTCCTGGCCGGCCTGGGGATGGGAACTCTGGCCATTCTTTCGGCTCCACCTGTTCCGGGATTCCTGCCGGGAGCCGGATCGCCGCAGGTCGCCCGGGCGGAAGAGGGAGTGAGTTCGGGACGGGACATTCTGGTCTTCGTTGACGAAACCGGGAGCACGGGACGCCAGTTCGACGTTTACCGGCGGGCTCTTCTCGGCAGGATTGTTCCGGAGCTTAGGGCGGGCGACCGTCTGAGGGTGGCACCGATCGTCGACGACAATTCGCTGGTGTCGAGCTTCATGGCGGAAGGGAGCCTTCCCGCCCGTCCCGGCTTCGACAGTCTTTCGGAAAATGAGATCGACTACAAAAACGAGGTCAAGCAGGAAAAAGCCGAGGACAAGGCGATTCGGGACAAGCTTCTGTCCACCCTCACGGAGAAACTCAAAAAACCAGGGAAGTCCCGGTACACTGATCTGTTCGGGGCTGCCCGCATGGCTTCCCAGCTTTTTTCCGCCGACCGTCGGCGTCCGATCCTTGTCTTTCTCTCGGACATGCAGGAGGACCGGGGGCGATTTAGGTACAAGGACATGAAGTGGAACGCCAGGGATCTCACCCGGGTCGAGAAGGCCTACGGGTTTCCCGATCTAAAGAACGTATGCGTATACGTGATCGGAACGCGATCTCCCTCGATCGAGAAAACGCGCAAGATGGGCGAGTTCTGGTTCCAGTACTTCAAAAAGTCCGGAGCCGACATCCGTCCTTCCCACATTGGTTCGATGCTGATCAACTGGCCGCCGGAGGAGGATTGCGGAAAGCCCCGGGCCCTGCCGAAGAAGGGAGAAAGCTGGCTTCAGAAACTGAGAAAGCAGCTATGAAAAAATTCGGGAATCCCAGGTTTCGAGGACCCTCCGGTCCCTATGTCCGGAGGGCCTTTCTGATTTCCCGGTCGGCCGTTTCCAGGATTTCCTGGAGGTGGGCCTCGCTCCGGGTGCTCTCCCCGTAAATCTTGAGAATTTCTTCCGTGCCCGATGGCCGGGCGGCAAACCACCCCGAGGCGCTTTCGACCTTGATTCCTCCGATCGGCTGACCGTTTCCCGGAGCGGTTGTCAGGACGCGCAGGACGGGTTCTCCCGCCAGCAGTGCGAGGGGCAGACGCTCCGGAGAGATTTTCCCGAGTGCGGTCCGGAGGGAGGCATCGGCCGGGGAATCGATCCGCCGGTAATAATGGGGTCCGAACCGCGAGACAAGATCCCTGTAGTGGAGTCCAGGTTCCCGGCCTGTCACGGCCGCGATCTCCGCGGCGCAGAGGGAGGGGATGAGGGCGTCCTTGTCGGTGGTCCAGACCGTTCCGTTTTGGCGGAGAAAGGATGCTCCCGCGCTTTCCTCTCCCCCGAGTCCAACGGATCCGTCGAGAAGACCGTCCACGAACCATTTGAACCCGACGGGAACCTCGAAAAGGGGGCGCCCCAGCGATTCCGCGACGCGGTCGATCATCCGGCTCGACACGATGGTCTTGCCAACCCGGACTCCGGCCCCCCATGACGGCCGGTGGGAAAAAAGATAGGCGGCCAGAACCGCAAGGTAATGGTTCGGATTCATGAGGCCGGCGGAGGGCGAAACGATTCCGTGGCGGTCGTGATCTGTGTCGCATCCAAAAGAAATGTCAAATTTTCCCCCCATCTCCACGAGGCGTTTCATGGCCCAGGGGGAGGAGGGATCCATCCGGATCTTGCCGTCCCAGTCCACGGTCATGAAGGAGAATGTCGGATCGACCGTCTCCCGGACCACGGTCAGATCGAGTCCGTACGTTTCGGCGATCCGTCCCCAGTAATGGACTCCCGCCCCGCCCAGCGGGTCGACGCCGATCCGGATCCCGGAGGATCGGATCGCCTCCATGTCGATGACCGATCCCAGATCGGCCACGTATGCGGACATGTAGTCCCGGGTGTGGATCGTGTCCGCCTCCATCGCCCGATCGAAGGGGATCCGGCGCACCCCGGACAGTCCTTCCGCCAGAAAGCGGTTGGCCGTTTCCTCGATCCAGTGGGTGGCGGCCGGATCGGCCGGACCTCCGCCGGGGGGGTTGTATTTGAAGCCCCCATCCTCCGGAGGATTGTGCGAGGGTGTGATGACAATCCCGTCGGCGGGCGAAGGAGGCGCTCCCCCGTCCCGGGGATGATTGTAGGTCAGGATGGCGTGGCTGACGACGGGAGTGGGGGTCGGTTCATCCCGATCGGAAACGATGGTGGTGACACCGTTGGCCGCGAGAACGGAGAGGGCGGTGACGAATGCGGGACGGGAGAGGGCGTGCGTGTCGGCCCCGACAAAAAGGGGGCCTTCGATTCCCCGGGACTTCCTGTAGAGGCAGACGGCCTGGGTGATGGCCAGGATGTGGTCCTCGTTGAATGTGCCCTCGAAGGCGCTTCCCCGGTGGCCGGATGTTCCGAAAGAGACGCGCTGGGCGGGGTTGCCGGGATCCGGGCGCTTCGCAAAGAATTCGGTGACGAGTCGGGGAATGTCGACGATGAGGGAAGAGGGGGGGGGCAGTCCGGCCAGGGGGCTCACGCTCATGGGAGGCTCCTTTTGGTTAAGAAGGGGGAGGCGAAGAGGGGGCAGTCCGGTGCGAGGAGGTCGGCGATGTGGTCGACGGAAAGGTCGGGGGCCGGGCATGAGACGAACAGGGAGGAATCGGCGGCGTAGTGACCCTGCTTAGGGAGAACGGTGGTCACTCGGTCCTGCCAGGCTGACTTGAAGGCGGTCAGGATCCGGACCTTGTCGTCGATGACGACATAGTGCTCTCCCGGGAAACGCTCCTCGATGTCGGAAAGCATCTGTTCCTTGTGGATGTATATCAGAACCTGTCCGTCGGCCGCATCCCACAGCCCGGACCGTTCGATCTTGCGTGGCTGGAAGACGGCGTCACCGTCGGACAGGATAACAACTTCTCCGCGCCGCCTGAGGGCTGCGATCACCTCCAGTGCCTTCGGGTGGAGGAGGGTGTGGAAGGGGTAGTCGACCATCCAGGATGACATGCGCAGAAGGCGCGGATCGTGGAGTTCCTCCTCGCGATAGAGCTGAAGGGCTCCCAGATAGTCGGCATAGCCGATCCGGCCCCATCGCTCCGTGAAGATCGCCCAGTACCGTTCCCGCGCGGGGAGGCCGTACTCCTCCTCCAGATGACGGGCCAGATCGGACTGGAGACGGTCATTGTCGAGCAGCGTATTGTCGACGTCGATCAGAAAGACGGTCTTGGGCTCCATGGCGCGATCCTTCTCTCAGGCCTGTCCACAGGGTTCCCGGGGCAGATCCTCCAGGGGAGAGCCGGGTCCCTCCCACAGGGTGAAATCCTGGAAATCGAAGCCCGGGGCCACCGTGCAGGTGGCCAGACTGAACGATCCGAGGGAGCGGGCTCGCTGCCACGCCCCGGCAGGCACGACCGCCAGACAATGCGGCGGATCCCTGTCGAGTTCCCAGGTCTCGGGCATCCCGTCACGCCCAAAGCAAAGATGGAGGGGGGCCCCTCCGATATGGTGCCAGATTTCGCAGGAGGAGACCCGGTGCCAGCGGGTCTCGACGCCCCCGGGAATCAGAAAGATGATTACCGAAACGGTGGAGCGGACCTGTCCGGTTTCCCGAACTGTCACCTCCTCGATTCCGCGGTGGATCTCCCGATAAAAGCCTCCTTCGGGATGAGGCATCAGGGCGTGGAGACTGATCTGCCGGAGAATTTCCGGGTTTTCCGGGAAGGATGTTCCGCTCATATCAAGCATCAGAACTTCAGGCAGATCTTGCCGGTGAAGTTTTCCTCCTCCAGCGCCCGGAAGGCGTCGGGGGCGGAGGAGAAGGGTATGACACGGTCGATGGCGGGCTTTATCCTGTTCCGGACGATCGCCTTCAGCATCTGCTCGAAATGCGTTCGGCTCCCCACATAGATTCCCTGCAGACGCAGCTGTTTGGCGAGGACGGGGAAGACGGGAAGTTCGGCCTGGCCCCCGGAGAGGACGCCAATGACCGCCACATGGCCCCCGGGACGGGTGCAGGAAAGAGAGCGTGCGATGGTGCCGGCCCCACCGACCTCGACGACGTGGTCGACGCCTTGGCCCTCGGTCCGGGAGAGAACCTCCCGGTCCCATTCGGGAAAGGTCCGGTAGTTGATCCCCGAATCCGCCCCTAACCGGGCCGCTTTCTCAAGCTTTTGGTCGGATGAGGATGTGACGATGACCTCGGCTCCGGCCATTTTTGCGAACTGGAGGGCGAAAAGGGAAACGCCTCCGGTTCCCTGCACGAGTACCCTTTCTCCCGGCCGAAGGCTCCCCTGGACGAAGAGCGCGTTCCAGGCGGTCACTGCGGCGCAGGGAAGGGTGGCGGCCTCTTCGAAGGAGAGGGAGTCCGGAATCCGGACGAGGCCCTCTTCCGGAAGCAGGACCCTCTCCGCGAGCACTCCGTCCCGGTCGCCCCCCAGGGCTATCGCGTGTCTGGGGGGAGGGCCGTCGATCCAGTTCTGGTGGAAGGTCCCAGCGACCCGGTCTCCGATTTTGACTCTGGAGACGCCAGGACCCGTGGCGACGACCGTGCCGGCTCCGTCGGAAAGAGGGATAAGTGGGAGGCGGAGATTGGGATAGTGGCCCCGGAGGATGAGGAGATCCCGGTAATTCAGGGAGGCGGCGCGAATCTCGATCAACACCTCGCCCGGTCCCGGAACAGGCTCTTCCCGGTCGGTGGGGCGAAGGGCCCCGGGGGTTCCCGGATCGCGGATTTCAAAAACCTTCATGGAAGGACTCCTTTTGAAGAATCGTGGGTCAAGGGAAGACTATCGGATTGTGGGGAGCGATTGCAACGGGATTTTGCCGCTTGGCGACTCTCTTGTGATAAAATCGGCAGGTACGGATTTTCACCCCGAACCCTCATGACAAGGAAGACCATGCCGGATGTGCACCATTCCACCTTCACTCGCCGGAGATGTTTCTTAGTTCTGCTGCCGGTGATTTTTGTCCTGTTTTTTATTTCAGGCCGCTCCTCCGCCTCCACGTTGACCGATCAGCTCGGAATCTCCCTCTTTGACGCCCGTGAGAAAGCTCCGGACATTGCGGCCCCAGACCTGTCCGGCCGGATCCTCCGCCTTTCCGACTATCGGGGAAAGGTGGTTCTTTTAAATTTCTGGGCCACGTGGTGCGATCCGTGCAGGAAGGAAATCCCTTCCCTGATTTCCCTGCGAAAGAAACTGGCCGGGCGTCCTTTTGTCATTGTCAGTGTCGCCATGGACCGCCGCCTCGTCCATATTCCTCCCTTTGTCCGCAAGTTCGGGATCGATTATCCGGTTCTGGAGGGACGTCGCGGCCAGGTTGACCCCCGGTATTTCGGCCTCGGTCTTCCCCAGAGCTACGTCATCCTGCCTGACGGCACGCTGGTCGGGAGGGTGGTCGGAGGAAGAGAGTGGGATTCTCCGGCTTTCGTCAGCTACTTTCGTTCCATGACCGGAGGGCCGGCCATGTCCGGAAAGAAGGGGGGACGTCTATGAGGAGCCTCAGGGTCGGTCTTTTCCAGATCAATGCGGTGGTGGGGGATCTCGAGGGAAATACCGACAAGATCCGCCGCCATCTGAAGTCCTCCGCCTCCCGGAATCTCGACATCGCCGCCTTCCCGGAGCTCGCGATCACGGGCTATCCTCCCGAGGATCTCCTTCTGAAGCCGACCTTCCTGGAAAAGAACAGAAAGGCCCTCGCGGACCTTCTCAACGTGGCTCCGGAGATCCTCCTCATCGTGGGGTTCGTGGAACAGGCCGATGATATCTACAACGCCGCGGCCATGATCTATGGGGGCAAGGTGGTGGGAATCCAGCGGAAGCAGTATCTCCCGAACTATGGAGTCTTCGACGAGAACCGGTATTTTCAGTCCGGCAGTTCGAATACCCTGCTCCGCTTTCGAAACGTGACGATCGGGGTGAACATCTGCGAAGATATCTGGTATCCCAAGGGACCTCTCTACCACCAGACACTCGACGGAGACGCGGAGGTGATCATCAACCTTTCGGCTTCCCCCTTTCATGCGGGCAAGCGGGAGGTCCGGGAGTCGATGCTCAAGACGCGGGCCGCAGACAATGGAACTTACATCGTGTACACCAATCTGGTGGGCGGGCAGGACGAACTGGTCTTCGACGGCCAGAGCCTTGTGATCGGCCCGGAGGGAGAGATCGAATCGCGTGGTAAAGCCTTCGACGAGGACGTGATCATCAGCGAAATCGACGTGGACCGCGTGTTCGGAGTCCGTCTCCACGATCCCCGGCGCCGGAAGGAGAAGCAGGCCCGGCTCTATGGCGGGGACTGGGGACGAAATCCTCTGGAGCTGGTGGATCTCGACGGGGACCGACCGGTTTCTCCGGGAGTTCCCCGCCCCCTCGTGAAGGGTCCCCTCACCGATCCGCTTTCCCCTGTCCGGGAAATCTACGAGGCTCTGGTGATGGGGGTACGGGACTACGTGGGCAAGAACGGCCTTGCCGATGTCCTGATCGGCATCTCCGGAGGCGTCGATTCCGCGCTCGTGGCGGCCGTCGCCTCCGATGCCCTGGGGCCGGGACATGTCCACGGCCTTTTCATGCCGTCGGTCTACACCTCCGAAGAGAGCCGGGAGGATGCCCATCTGCTTGCATCCAACCTGGGCTTTTCGCTGGAGACGATCCCGATCGATTCCCTGGTGTCGGAGTTCCTTTCCCGTCTCTCCCCCCTTTTCGGGGGCCGGGGACCGGACACGACCGAGGAGAACCTTCAACCCCGGATCCGCGGGATGCTTCTGATGGCCCTTTCGAACAAGTTCGGCCATCTCGTGCTGACCACCGGGAACAAGTCCGAGATGAGCGTTGGCTACATGACCCTCTACGGGGACATGGCCGGAGGGTTCGCCGTTCTCAAGGACGTCCCCAAGACGGTCGTCTATCAGCTTGCGCATCTCCGGAACCATCTGAAGCCGGGGGAGATCCCCGTGAGGATCCTGATCCGCAAACCCACGGCCGAATTGAAGGAGAACCAGTTCGATACGGACAGCCTCCCCCCCTACGAGATCCTCGATCCGATCATGGAGGCCTACGTCGAGGAGGATCTGGGCTACGAGGAAATCGTCGGTCGTGGCTTCGCCCCCTCCGACGTGGCCCGTGTCATCCGCCTGATCGACAGGAGCGAGTACAAGCGGCGGCAGTCTCCGCCCGGAGTCAAGATTTCCATGCGGGCCTTCGGAAAGGACTGGAGACTTCCCATGACCAACCGTTTCAAGGGTGTCTGAGGCCCCCTGACCAATTCGGCAACCGAGCCGGCAGAAAGCGAGAACAAGGCGTGTCCACAATCTCCATCGAAGAAGCCATCGAGCGCATCAGAAACGGCAAGATGATCATATTGTCCGACGACGAGGATCGGGAGAACGAAGGCGACTTCGTCATCGCCGCCCAGTTCGCGACTCCGGAAGCCATCAACTTCATGGCCAAATACGGCCGTGGACTGATCTGCATCACGCTGACCCAGGAGAAGGCGGAATCTCTCCATCTCGATCCCATGACCTCGGTCAACGAGGCCTCCTTCGGGACAGACTTCACGATCTCAGTCGATGCCCGGGAGGGAATCTCGACGGGGATTTCAGCCTTCGACAGGGCCCATACAATCCAGCTCATGGTTCGCCCCGAAGCCAGCCCCTCCGACCTGGTCCGCCCGGGCCACATATTTCCGATCCGGGCCAAGCCGGGAGGGGTTCTGAAACGGGCCGGCCAGACGGAGGGCTCGGTCGATCTCGCCCGCCTCGCTGGACTGATCCCGATGGGGGTCATCTGTGAAATCCTGAACGAAGATGGTACAATGGCGCGTTTTCCCGATCTTCAGAAAGTCTCCGAAGAGCATGGGATTCCGATTGCCACCGTCAGGGACCTGATCGCCTACCGTAAGCGTGAGGAAAAGCTCGTGACCGAGGTGGCTTCCGCGGATCTTCCCACGGAACTCGGTCACTTTCGCGCGGTCGTGTTCGAGGACGTGGTCGGCAGCGGTCCCCACATCGCTCTCGTGAAGGGCGATATCGATCGGGAGATCCCGACTCTGGTCCGTGTCCACTCGAGCTGTGTCACCGGAGACATCTTTCATTCCCTCCGGTGCGATTGTGGAAGCCAGCTTGAGGAGTCCCTCCGGATGATCGAGAAGGAGGGCCGCGGGATCCTGCTCTACATGAATCAGGAAGGCCGCGGAATCGGTCTTGCGAACAAGATCAAGGCCTACCGGCTTCAGGAACAGGGGTACGACACCGTGGAGGCCAATCTCAAGCTCGGTTTCAAGGAGGATCTGCGGGACTACGGCCTTGGGGCGCAGATTCTCTGCCATCTGGGAGCCTCAAAGCTCCTCCTGATGACCAACAATCCGAGAAAGATCGTGGGCCTTGAGGGGTACGGCCTTGAAATCGTCTCCCGGATCCCGATCGAAATCCCCCCGCGGGAGACCAACAAGCGTTACCTTGCGACCAAAAGGGACAAGCTGGGGCATATCCTCAACAAGCTCTGAGAGATAAAGGAGGAAGATTCGGGTGAAGATCGAAGAGGTGCTTCCGGCAGCGGTCCCCGGGCGCGGATTCCGGTTTCTGGTTGCGGTGGCCCAGTACAACAGCCTGGTGACCGACCGGCTTCTGGAGGGAGCCCTCGGAGCATTCCGCCGGGCTGAGAGCCAGATAGAGACCATCGCCGTCGTCCGGGTGCCCGGAGCTCTCGAGCTTCCCTTCGTGGTCCGGAAGGCGGTGGATTCGGGAGCCCACGATGGCGTTCTGGCCCTTGGATGCGTCATCCGCGGGGAAACAGGCCACTACGAAGCGGTCGTCTCGGGTGTGACCGCGGGACTTGGCCAGATCAATGCCGGAGGACTCGTTCCCGTGGTCTTCGGAATCCTGACCACCGACACCCTCCTTCAGGCTCTCGACCGGGTCGGAGGAAAGGCCGGGCACAAGGGAGTGGAGGGAGCCGAAACCCTTCTGGCGATGGCCCGCCTTTCCGATTCCCTTTCGGGAGGACGAAGGCCGTGACCTCCCGTGACCGCTCCGCCTCCTCCCTGACTCCGGGACGGAGACGGGCTTTGCACGCCGCCCGGTCCAAAGTCCTTCAGCGCCTCTTTGCCGACGAGTACGACTCCTTTTCCCAGACGGATCCCGTCCTGCGCGCCCTGATTCACTGGGAGGGAGAGGACCCTATGGCAAACGCCTTCGCCGACAGGCTGTATGGGGAGATCCTCCTCCGAAAGCCCGAAATCGACGCGCTGATATCGGAGATTGCGAAAGGCTGGAGTCTGGCCAGGCTCACCCGCATCGACCGCAACATCCTTCGCCTCGGACTGTGCGAGATTCTCTACGACCCGGACGTTCCCTTCAGGGTTTCGGTACATGAGGCCCTCGACCTGGCTCATGAATTTTCCGAGCCGGAGGCGGTGGGCTTCATCAACGGCATTCTCCATGAGGCGGCCGTTCGCCACGCTCCCGGGAAGGGGCCTTATGATCCCGCCCCATTGGCCTCCGCCGCCACCCGTCGTTCGGTGGAGAACGCGGAGGGAGGCGCATGAGCCGCCAGCCAGATTCCCGCACGAACATGGGGCTTTCAGGTCTCGTGCTTCTGTGGGAACATCCGGTCTTCGGCCCCGAGAGACCCCTCAGGATCTTTCTGCAGGAGATCGGGGTCCAGCTTGGACCTTCCCTGCTTTGGCTCGACCACTGGTATTCGGGCCTTGTGACGCGAACCCTGGCTCCGTTCTGGCGGGGTGAACGACGGGAGATTCCGCCCTCTTTCCTTTTCGTTCCCGGAGAGGGACCGTTCCCGGGAGGCTTCATCGTGCTCCCCTTCAGAAAATCGGAAGCCCAGGACCTTGTCCGGCGTCTCTATGAGACGGTCTACGGCCTTTCGATGACTCCGGTAGTGCTCGACAGCGAATCCCTGACGCCCGAAGTCAAGCCCTTCGTCCAGGAGGTTTCCCGGACCCTGCTGGACCGGAAAGACGTGCGTCTTTATGTTTCCGATCCGGCGACCCATCCTTCAACCTATGACTGCATGTCCTTCGCAGGAGTCGCCTCTTGATTGACCGATATTGCAGGGCCCCCATGAAGGGGCTCTTCGAGACCGAACATCGCCTCAAGACCTGGCTCAGAGTCGAACGGGAAGTCACCCGCGTCCTCTCGGCGCGCGGTCTGGTGGATCCCGAAGGGGCCCGGATGGTTCTCGAGACCCCCGTTCGCATCGATATTCCCAGGATGGAGGCGATAGAGGCCGAAACCCGCCACGACGTCATTGCCTTTTTGACGATGGTGACCGAACAGATGCCGGA
>JAKBXW010000052.1 GCA_021840555.1 Nitrospirota bacterium | reverse complement strand
GCGCTCTGGGCCTCGAACTGTTCGATGGTCAGCGAGAGTCTCTCCGGGTCAAAGATGCCTCCGGAGCTGGGCGAACCTCTCCCGGTTCGTAAAGAATCGGTCTCTGATTTCCTGGATGTCGATATGGTCGGCGTTCACGGAGCGGTCCTTTCAATCGATGGAAGGGGACAGGGATCCCCTGACGTCTCGCCCTTCCGGGGGAGAATCGCGAGGAGAGGCCTATGTTACTGCAAGAGTGGTTGAAAAATAAAGGCTGGCGGGAGGGCCCCGAAGACGTCCTGTCGGCCTCGGGGTGCGAGGAAGGCGGAGTCCGGTGTCCGGTGGCTGTCAGGAGGCCTCCTCGGACGAGGGGGGGAGGGCTTCCTGAGAAGCGGAAGGAGAGCCGCCGCAAAGAGGAGCGAGGAGAGGCAGAGGCGCAGGACCCACTCTCCGTGCCGACGGTAAAAGGTCTCTCCGGCCTCGAGACGGACATTCCCGGTCACCACGGCCTGCCGGAAGAGGGGGCCAATGGCGGGAACGGTGGTGTCGGGAGCCACGATCCCGCTCAGCCCCGTGTTGGCCGCTCTCACGAGATAGACGCCGTCTTCGGCCGCCCGCATTCCCGACTCCCGGAAGAGTTGCCAGGGAGCGCTGGTGTTTCCGAACCAGGCGTCATCGGAGATCACGGCCAAGAGAGTTCCCTGTCCCAGATTCTCTCGGGAGAGAGAGGGGTAGAGGGCTTCATAGCAAATCAGGGGGGCCACCTCTCCCGCCCCCTTCGGCAGGGGAAAGAGGACGGGGCGATCGCCCGGGGCCATGTCGCCGGTGATCCCGGTCATGGGACGAAGCCATCCGAAGAGGGAGGGCAGCGGGAGAAACTCTCCGAAGGGAACGAGGTGGCGCTTGTCGTAGGCCGCGACGACCTCTCCCCCGGGGGAATAGAGAACGGCGGAGTTGGTGAAGGAGAGCCCCACAGGCGAGTCGGGATCCGGGCGTTCTCCGATGGCCCCGGTGAGCAGCGGAACGTCGGCGGACCCGGGGGGGGAGAGTGTCGGGGCGAGAAGGGGAGGGAGCCGGGTCCGCAGACCGTTGTAGACGACGGTGAGGGCCGTTTCCGGCCAGACGAGCAATCGGGCGCCTTCGCCCACACCCTGGCGCGAGAGGGCAAGGTACCGGGAGAGGGTCTCCCGGAGGGTCTCCGGAGACCACTTCCTGTCCGGGGGGATGTTTCCCTGGATGAGGGCGACCGGCAAGGACGGGGAGTGATCGGTCCCGTTCTCCAGGGCCAATCCCCAGAGGAGCCAGAGGGACAGGAGTCCCGCCGGAAGAAGAAGCCAGAGGGCTTTCCGGGGAGTCCCGGCCCGGGGGAGGCGGGAAAGGGCAAAGCTTCTACTGTCGTCTTCTCCCCCGGGAGGCCTAAGGCCCCCGGGGAGCTGAGGGATCCCCTGTCGCTCCCCCCGCCTCCGGAGTAAAATGGAATCATGACTCCGACAGCCGCTCCTCCCGGACCCGCGTCCGGAACCCATGCTCCCGATCCTTCCGAGACACTGTGCGATGCCGACTTCCCCGTCACCGGCATGACCTGCGCCGCCTGCTCGGGGAGGGTGGCCCGGGCCCTCAAAAAGCTTCCCGGTGTGGCCGATGTCTCGGTGAACCTGGCCACCCACCGCGCCTTCCTTCGCTACGATCCTGCCCGCCTTGTCCCCTCCAGGATTCTTTCCACCGTCACGGAGGCCGGATATGGCGCCGAACCGGAGTCTCTCTTTCTCGAGCTCTCCCCCGCCCTGGGTCCCGGAGACGATCGCCGGGTCACCGAGGCCCTCGCCGGCGTTCCCGGGGTGGTGGGGGTCTCCCTTGTCCCCTCCCTGTCCCGCGTCGGAGTCTCCTTCCTCGGGGGGGAGGGGCTCGAGGAGCGCCTGCTCGAGGCCTTGTCCCGGGCGGGCTTTTCCGGCCGGGTGGAGAGCGGGGTGGGGCAGGCGGAGGCCGGATCGGGAGAGCTCGCCCTCCTGGTTCGGGATCTGACCCTCGCCGCCCTCCTTTCGCTTCCCCTGGTCGTCCTCTCCATGGCCGGCCCCCGGATCCCCGGCCTCTCCCGGATCCTTCCCGATGCGGCCGCACGGCACATCCTGGAGGCGGCCCTGGCCCTGGCGGTCTTTTTGGGACCGGGGCGCCGCTTTCTGGGGCCGGGTCTTCGGGCCTATCGCCACCTCTCCCCCGACATGAACAGCCTGGTGGCGACCGGGACGGGAGCGGCCCTTCTCTACAGCCTCCTGGTCTCCCTCGCCCCCGGTCTCTTCCCGGCGGCCGACCGACATGTCTACTTCGACACGACCGGCATGGTGATCACGGTGATCCTGCTGGGCCGGACATTGGAGGCCCGGGCCCGGAGGAAGACGGGGGATGCCCTGGCGGCCTTCGCCGCCCTGGTGCCCGACCGGACGGAGCGTCTGGAGGAAGGGGAGTGGAGGAGCGTTTCCGTGCGGGATCTCATCATGGGCGATCTTGTGCGCGTTCCTGCCGGAGAGCGGATCCCCGCCGACGGCGTGGTGGTGCGGGGGCAGGCCCGGGTCGATCTCTCCTCCATGACAGGGGAGCCCATTCCGGTGTCGGTGAGGGCCGACTCCCGGGTCTTCTGCGGCACCTCTCCCACAGACGGGGCGCTGGAGATCCTGGTCGAGGCCGTGGGCGACCAGACCCGTCTCTCGGGCATCGTCCGGGCCGTGCTCCGGGCCCAGGGGGCCAAGCTTCCCGTGGAGGCCCTGGCCGACCGGGTGGTGGCCCTCTTTACCCCGGCCGTCCTTTTTGTCTCCCTGGCGACCTTTCTCCTCTGGTTCTTCTTCGACCCCACGGGGAAGGGGCTCATCCACGGTCTCGAGAGCGCGGTGGCGGTGCTTCTGGTGGCCTGTCCCTGCGCCATGGGGCTCGCGACCCCGGCGGCGGTGATGGTGGCGACGGGGCGCGCCGCCCGCCTGGGGATCCTCTTTCGCCGGGGCGAGTCCCTCGAGGCCCTCTCGCGGGTGGGGACGGTCTTCTTCGACAAGACCGGAACCCTGACCCAGGGGGCCCCGGCGGTGGTCGATCGCGCCAGCGTCGCAGGCGAGACCCCGGAGGGGCTCCTCTCCCTGGCGGCCGGGATGGAGCAGTCCTCGACCCATCCCCTGGGGCAGGCCATCGTGGAGGCGGCGCGACGAGAGGGGCGGCCCCCGGCCCCCGTCGAGGAGGTCACGGTGCTGCCGGGCCGGGGGCTTCGGGGGATCCTTGAGGGGGAGACGGTCCTGCTGGGGAGCCGGCGCCTTCTGGAGGAGAACGGGATCGGGCTTCGGGAGATGGCGGAGCGGGGCGCCTCCTGGGAGGCCGGGGCGGCGACCGTCGTCTATGTGGCCTGCGGGGGAAGCATTCTCGGGGCCCTGGCCTTAAACGATCCGCTGCGCCCGGAGAGCCCCGAGGTGGCCGCTCGCCTTCGGGGAATGGGTCTCTCCCTCGCCCTGGTGACGGGGGATGGCGCGGGGCCTGCCGCCGCGGTGGCGGAGACGCTGGGGATCTCCGAGCTCCACGCCGGGTGCGATCCTCTGGAAAAGGGGACGATCGTGGGATCGGCCGTGGCCCGGGGAGAGAGGGTGGCCTTTGTGGGGGACGGGATCAACGATGCCCCGGCCCTGGCCTCGGCCACCGTGGGCCTCGCCCTCTCCTCGGGCACGGGGGTCGCCGTGGAGACGGCGGATGTGACCCTGGCCGGGCCGGGCCTCTCCCGGCTTCCCGCGGCGATCGCCCTCTCCCGGCAGACCCTTCGGACCATCCGCATGAACCTCGTCTGGGCCTTCGGGTACAATATTCTTCTCATCCCGCTGGCGGCGGGGGCGGCCCGCCCCTTCTGGGGGATCGCGCTGACCCCCATGATGGCCGGAGCGGCCATGGGGCTCTCCAGCGTGCTGGTGGTGGGCAACAGCCTGAGGCTTGCGGGCTTTGCCCGGGGAACATCGATCGACGGATCATTCGAAAAGGAGACATGATGGCAACGACGGTTCTGAAGGTGGGCGGCATGACCTGCAACCACTGTGTGATGGCGGTGACGAAGGCCCTCGAGGGGGTGCCGGGGGTGACCGGGGCGAAGGTCTCGCTGGAAAAGGGCGAGGCGGTGGTGGAGGGGAGCGCTCCCCGGGAGGCCCTGGTGGCGGCGGTCAAGGCCGAAGAGTACGAGGTGGAGTAATCGCCTTTCTTGATTGCCGGGGGGCAGGAGGGGCAAGCTTGCCCTCACATGGCCCTGTCTGTTTTCCGGAACACCCTGATTGTCAGGGGAGGCCGAGGTGAAAAGTCTCTTGTCTTTTCGCTTTTTTTCTTCGCCATGAGGGTCTCCGATCCCCCCTGCCGGGCCACTCAATATCCATGGCCTGTCCATCCGCCCCTTTCCATCGCCAATACGATGTCGACATGGCCTCTCTTCGGCAGTAAGGAAAAGTAAGGAGCCCAGGAGGCGACGTCGCTTTTTGGCGTCTCCATGATTGTGCCGTGACGGGAAGGTTGGGAGACTGTCTGTGAGATCGAGGGTGGGGCTCCAGACGGAAAGATCCTGCTTCCTGCCACGGCTTTATTGTCTGGAGTCCTCTCTCCCGATCACCCCTGTCATCCTTAGTCATTGCTTTCCCCGTTTTTTTGCCCTTGCCCCTGCCAATATCATGATGTCCCCCACAAATCTTCGTTTTGCCATCCCTTACTTGACTTTGTTTTAATAGTTGTTGCAATATTGAATTTACCGAGCTGAGGTTCTTCTGAGTCCAGGAGCTTTCGCCGGTTGTTCAGAGACATTCGACGAGGGCGGAGGTGATGGCTCCTGTCACGTCTTTAGGAGGGAGTGAAGGTCGCGATGAACATCCTCTTTCTTTGCACGGGAAATTCCTGTCGGTCGATTCTGGCGGAAGCCACCTTTAACCATCTCGCCCCGGCAGGTTTTCGGGCGATGAGTGCCGGAAGCCATCCCACCGGCACGGTCCATCCCCGAAGCCTGGCCCTTCTGAGGGAGGAAGGGCTCTCGGTGGAAGGGCTCACCAGCAAATCCTGGGACGCCCTTCCCGTTGTCCCCGATGTGGTCATTACCGTCTGCGCAAGCGCCGCCGGTGAGACCTGCCCGGCCTATCTGGGCCCCGCCCTCAGATCCCATTGGGGGGTAGAGGATCCGGCCAAGGCCACCGGGAGCGACCGCGAGATCGATCGGGCCTTTGAGACGACCTATCGCCTCTTGCGCCGTCGCATCGAGGCATTTTTGGCCTTGCCCCTCGATCGGCTCCAACACGATCCCGTGGCACTCAAGCGGGAGCTGGACCGGATTGGGGAGTTGTCGCTCTAGCTCCCTATCTGTCCGAATAACTCTAATTTCAAGGAGGAGTTCCATGAAGAAGATTGAGGTTTACGATCCGGCCCTTTGCTGCAGCACCGGGGTCTGCGGAACCACCGTGGATGGCGCCCTTGTCTCCTTTGCGGCCGATGCCGAGTGGGTCCGGCAAAAGGGAGCCACCGTCGAACGATTCAATCTCTCCCAGCAGCCTCTGGCCTTTGCCAACAATCCCACCGTCAAACTCTTTCTTGAGAGATCCGGCCAGGACGCTCTTCCGCTCGTTCTTCTCGACGGGGAGATCGCCCTTGCCGGACGTTACCCCACGCGGGTCGAACTTGGACGCTGGATCGGTGTGGAGAATGCCGAGGGTCGGAGTGAGGTGAAGGTCGCAGGGAGTCCCACAATGGCCCCCGCGACGGCGGAGGGTTCCTGCTGTTCCCCTCAGAAGGGGTGTTGCTGATCCTCACCGGAGAGAGGAGGAGAAAAAATGAAATTTCTTGAAAATCCCCCACGATTTCTCTTTTTTACCGGAAAGGGGGGCGTCGGGAAGACCTCGACGGCCTGTGCTGCGGCGATTTCTCTGGCAGAATCGGGAAAATCCGTCCTGCTTGTGAGTACCGATCCCGCTTCCAACATCGGCCAGGTCTTTGGCCTGACCATCGGCCATCATGTGGTGGCGATCTCCTCGGTTCCCCATCTTTCGGCCCTGGAGATTGACCCCGAAGAGGCCGCCCGCGTCTATCGCGAGCGCCTGGTGGGACCGGTGCGGGGAGTCCTCCCCGACGGGGTGGTGAGGGAGATCGAGGAGTCTCTCTCGGGGGCCTGCACCACGGAAATTGCCGCCTTTGACGAGTTCACGGGGCTTCTGACCGGGAGTGTTCTGACCGCTGGCTTCGATCATATTCTCTTTGATACGGCGCCCACCGGCCACACGATCCGCCTGCTGCGGCTTCCGGGGGCGTGGTCGGGCTATCTCGAGAGCGGGAAGGGGGAGGCCTCCTGCCTTGGTCCCCTGGCCGGGCTGGAAAAGCAGCGGATTCAATACAGTCAGGCAGTTGAGGCGTTGGCCGATCCCCTGCAAACCCGACTGGTTCTGGTCTCGCGTCCTCAGAGATCCGCCATTGCCGAGGTGGCCCGAACCCACGAGGAGCTGGCGGGGATCGGATTGACCCGGCAGTTTCTCGTCATCAACGGGATCCTTCCCGAGACGGAGGGAACAGCGGATCCCCTGGCGGCCTCGATCTGTCAACGGGAGCAGTCCGCCATTCGGGAGCTTCCTTCGGTCCTGGCCCGGTTGCCGATCGATCGGATTTCCCTGAAGCCCTTCAATCTCGTGGGGCTTCCCGCCCTGAAGCAGTTGTTGGTGGAGGCTCCCCTCGTCGATCAAAAGGCCCCGTCTCCCGCCGTCGATCTCAAGGCTCCCACCCTCAATGGGTTGGTCGACGAAATGGCGAGGGAGGGGAAGGGGATGATCATGCTCATGGGAAAAGGGGGGGTAGGAAAGACAACCCTCGCGGCCGCCATCGCGGTGGCACTGGCCCGACGAGGCCATTCGGTTCATCTCACCACCTCCGACCCGGCCGCCCATCTTGCCGAGACTCTCGTGGGATCTCTCGACCATCTGACGGTGAGCCGGATCGACCCTCTCGCCGAAACGGAGCGCTATCGTCAGGAGGTTCTTCGGAGCAAGGGAGGCGCTCTTGACGCAGAGGGGCTGGCCCTTCTCGAGGAAGATCTGCGCTCGCCCTGCACAGAGGAGATTGCCGTCTTCCAGGCCCTGTCCAAGGTCATTCAACAGTCGAAAGAGAGATTTGTGGTGCTCGATACGGCGCCTACGGGCCACACCCTTCTCCTTCTCGATGCCACCGGCGCCTATCACCGGGAGGTCACCCGGCAGGCGGGAAGGGGAGGCCAGAAGGTCTTGACCCCTCTGATGCAGCTTCAGGATCCGACCCAGACCAAGGTGATGATCGTGACTTTGGCGGAGACCACCCCTGTCCTGGAGGCGGCCAACCTGCAAGATGACCTGCGCCGGGCGGGGATTGTGCCATGGGGCTGGATTGTCAATCAGAGCGTGGCGGCGACCGACACAGACTCTCCGCTTCTTCGACAACGGGCGGCCGGTGAGCTTCGGGAGATCGAGGCGGTGGCGACCCGCCATGCCACCCGCTATGCGGTCGTCGGTCTCATGAGGGAAGAGCCGGTGGGGGTAGAGCGGCTGGCAGAGCTTGCCCAGTTCTCCGATCCGTTGACGATTGCCTGAGTTTTGGGCTCCTCAGAAAAATGGGTATCTGAATTTCGTGATTGATTTCAGGTCAGATCTCATCTTTCTCGATCAGATTCAAAAGCGTTGATACCCTCACTCCAAGGCTGATTTTCTCCCATTTGATTTCTGTTGATGACGGAAAACCGGAACTTACACTCTATCCCCGGAGACGACAAGGAGAGAGCCCCTGAGCCAGTGTTCCGCCAAGATTTTCTCCATCATTCTTGCCCAGACGTCTCCTTTTGGCAGCGCGATGCAGGAACGAAGTTCGAGGGTGCCCACCGGCAATCCGTCAAATAACCCTGGAAGCTCTTCCGGACGGCGCCATCGGGCTCCCCGATAGGATCCGATCCCCCCTTTCACCCCTTTTTGCCGATAAAGGAGACTGTCCCGGTTCAGCCATCCTATGGCAAAACGTCGGCGCGTCACCCGAACGATTTCACGGACGGCCTCCCGTTCATCGTCGACGAAACACAAGGCGGCGACCGAAAAGACCCTGTCGAAGGTCCGGTCGCGAAAAGGAAGGCATCGGAGGTCTCCCCCGACCCAACGAAGGGGGGCGGGACTGTGAGAGTCGGCAAAATGAAGCCAGTTGAGGTTTTTATCGAGACCTACAACGTGGATCCCCTCGAGATTGAAGCGGCGGGAGAACCATCCTGTCCCGCATCCCGCATCAAGGACGATCTCTCCAGGAAGAGGGCGGAGCTGACGGGAGATCAGACGGTATTCCGTTTCTCCGATCCATCGGCCGCGGGGGGAATCGTACCAAGAGTCGTAGGAGGCGGCGGGATCCATCAGGAGACCAAGCGTTTCCAGGCGGCGATCAGGTCGTTTGAGGCCCGGTCGACCTCGGGGAGAGTGGTGAACCGGCCGAGGGAAAGCCTGACCGCCCCCCACGCCCTTTCAGGATCCAGACCCATGGCCCGAAGCACGGAGCTGATTTCCTGGTTGCCTCCGTGACAGGCGCTTCCCGTGGAGGCCGCAATATGGGGAACGGCGGCCAGAAGATCCCGTCCCTTTACCTTCGGGAAGGAAAGATTGAGGGTGTTCGGAAGCCGGTCGGCGGGAGGGCCGTTGAGAAGAAGTCCGGGGATGCCCTTCGCCAGCCTCCCGTGAAGCCTGTCGCGGAGTTCTTCCATCCGGACCCGCTCCCTGCCGAGGTGTTCACGCGCCAGCCGAGAGGCCGTTCCCAGTGCCGCGATGGCGGGGACGTTTTCGGTGCCGGGCCGCAAGTTCCTTTCCTGCCCTCCGCCGGCCATGATTCGCCGAAGGGGGGGTCCCCGACGGATGACCAGGACTCCGATCCCCTTCGGGGCATAGAACTTGTGGCCGGCCAGGGTCAGAAGATCCGCACCGAGAGCCTTCCTGTCGACGGGAACCTTGCCGGTCGCCTGGGAGGCATCGACATGGACCCACGCCCCCGGGCATGGGCAAGATCGGCGATGGCCCGGACGGGCTGGATCGCTCCGGTTTCGTTGTTGGCCTGCATGAGGCTGACGAAGACCGTCTCCGGCCCGATGATTCTTTCGGCAGATCCGAGGTCGACCCGGCCGGAGGAGTCGATAGGAAGAATCTGCCTTCTCCAACCTTTTTCCCCGAGACAGCCGAAGGGCCCCAGCACCGACGGGTGCTCGATGGCCGAAGTCACCAGAAGTCCCTCTTTTCTTTCACTCTTCATCGCCTTCGCAATTCCCAGAATAGCCAGATTATTGGCCTCGGTCGCGCTTCCCGTAAACACAATCTCGTCCGGTTCCGCCCCGATCAGAGCCGCCACTTCCTCACGCGCTGTCTCCACCTGCTGTCGGGCGTCCCTCCCGAAAAGGTGATCGGACGAGGGATTCCCGAAACTCTCTGACAACCAGGGCATCATGGCCGATACGACCTCCGGGGCCACCGGAGTCGTGGCATTGTAGTCGAGATAGATGGGCCGATTGGCGCCCCCCGGGGTTTGGGGATCAAAGAATCCCCTCATTCCAGATCCTTCCGCATGTCGAGATAGTGTTCCCGGGTAATTTCTCCCCGGGCGTAACGTCGGTCCAGGATCTCCTTCGGCGTTTCCTCGGATATTGAATCGGCTCTTCGCCTTTCTTCATCCGGGGGCCGGCCGCACGGAGATCCTCGCATCCCCCTCAAGAACACCCCGGAAAAAAGGGCCAGGCCCATGAGGAACAGCACGGGAAAAATCCACATCCATGCCATCCCCGCCCCCATCGCGTTGCCCCAGGACATCGGCGGCCCTCCTCAATCAGGCTCTCCAGAACTTCACACCCGGAGAGATGACAAATACGGTTTCGAAAGCCAGAGATAGTATCCTGATACGAGAAACATGAGGGAGCCTCCCGTCACGCGAAGCCACCGGTTCCCCCCGATCCGGCACCCCGCCCCCGCAAGGGCGTCCGAGGCCACCCCCGCCAGGAGAAAGGGAAGACTTCTCCCCAGTCCGAAGGCAAGGCCCAGCAAGGCCCCGAACTCCGGAGTCATCTTCGCGATCCCGAGGCCAGCCACGAACAGGAGGGAGACGAGGGGCGCCCCCGCACTGTAGAACAGTCCCACGAGAAAAGCCGCCGGGATCACGGGGATGCGGGAGAGAGCGGTCCGTAAGGGATTCCCCTGAGAAAGGACCGGAAATCCGCTCCCCCGTCTCCCTAAGATCAGAAACCCCAGAAAAAGAGCCAGGGCTGCCATCGCGAGGCTCCAGATTCCCCGGGCCGGACCGGAGATAAGGGCCAACTCTCTCCCGGCCAGAGCTCCCAGAAGAATCATGCCCAACCACATTCCTGCCGCAAAGGACACCCCAAGGACGCGCCCCCTTTTTTTGGCGGAGGCATCTGCATCGCCGGCTCCCGCCAGGCCCGCGATCCCCAGTAAGGTCGGAATCGTGAACGGACACCCCACCGTCCCGAGAACTCCGGCCGCGACCAGGAGGGCGACCAGAAGGATCCCGGGGCCATGATGAAGATGGCTCAGGGAGGGATCGATCAGGGAACGGATCCAAGTGGAACCCGTTCCGGCATGGGGGACGGCCCCCTGAAGAGTGTTTTCCATGACATCACTCCTTTTTGCAAGTTTTCCTCGCCATTCCCGGAGCGGGGAATGCGCCTGTCCACTAGGGGGAAGCTTCTTGGAAAGTCTCCTGCTGCCGCCACTTCGAGCAAGGGGGAAGCGAACTCATTTCTCCGGAACCGTCCCGGACGCGCGGAGAAGAAGGACGGCTTTTTTTCCAAGAGCCAGGCGCGCGGCGATATGAATGGCGCTTTCCTCTCCGACGCCGAGCGCCGAAGCGAGGGATTTCGAATCTGTTTCGGGCTGGTTTTCCAGGATCCCCAAGGCTTTGGCTTCCAGTCTCTCCATCCATTCCCGGAACATCTCCTGGAGTTCCGGTGTGGCAAAGGCGGCGAGCGAGGTCGTTCTGTCCATGGAAGACAGCAT
This sequence comes from Nitrospirota bacterium, assembly GCA_021840555.1. Classification (GTDB taxonomy): domain Bacteria; phylum Nitrospirota; class Leptospirillia; order Leptospirillales; family Leptospirillaceae; genus UBA4572. Next base: position 1,643 of record JAKBXW010000052.1, on the reverse strand, counting down.
CTTCTCGCACATCTCCATCATCCGCCCCATGGGCGGTGACGGGCGACCCTCCTCCGGCCCTTCTTCCTCTCCCATCTTGCCACCCATGGGACCATCGCCTCCTGGCCCCATGCGGGCCATCATCTTTTTCATCATTCCCATCCCCATCTCCATCGGCGATTCCCCCTCCGCTTCTCCGGCCTGTTTTTCGATGGATTCCGGAGATTTCTGTTCGTTCTTTTCCATTTTTACCCTCCTTCGTTGCCAATTTGGCCACGAAATCTTCATTAAAGGACCGTTCAGGAGATCTTTTGGATTTCTAAAGAGACCGGCACCGGGTTTCTGACGATATCCAGAACAGGGGAAATGTTTTGTGCCTCCGCCCATAACTTCTGAAGCTCTTGATCCGACGCTTTGCTCCCGACCCGGCAGACCACCCGGATCCCTTCGTATCCCGGACGGACGCTTTTTGAGAGTCCCAGGAATCCCTGCAGGTCAAGATCACCTTCCAGATCGAGCTCCAGAGAATCGATTCCGATTCCGCGGGCCGCGGCATTGTAAACAAAGCCGACAACCAGACAAGACGCCAATGCGTGAAGAACGACCTCCACAGCATTGGGCCCGGCATCGTTTCCAAGAAGGACCGGCGGTTCATCGCCTTCCAGAACAAAAGGAACCTTTCGGGAAGTATCTTCTTTCCCCGTTCCGTAAAACCCCTGGATTGTCGTTTTTGAATGAGCCCCGCCAACCCACCGGTTATGGGCCCGAAAGGTAAATCGGGCCAGAGGGGGAGAGGCCTTGACCGCTTCGACCGTCCCGGTCAACTTTTCAAGATCCACTCCGTTGGGAGTTCTTTTGTCCGCTGTATTCAAGGGAACCTCCTTGTTGAAAGTTTCATTCTTCAGGGGGACAGCTTATGATCGCCCCGCATCGACCTCGACCGTGAGCGGAATTGGCTGGGTCAGGCAGTAGACCGCCGGGCAGGACTTCCGGGAGAGTTCTTCGATCTCCCGAAGAACCGCCTCTTTGGCTTCGCTTGTCACCCGGAGAAGGATCCGGACCCCTTCGGTCAGAGGGTTATCCGACAACCCCAGCGGACGAGTCATATCCACCCGGTTTTCCACCCGGACCGAAAGCCGGTCGATGGCCACCCCTTTCTGCGTCGCGACCATCATGTAGGTCGACGCGAAACAGGAAGCCAGACCGAAAAGGCAATACTGGAGAGGATTCGGGGCACTTCCCGAACCTCCCATGGGAGTCGGGTTGTCCATCGAGAGGGTCGCTTCCCCCTTCTCGGTGGGAATCCGGGCTCTGAACTGGGGAGCTCCCTCCTCCAGGATCCATTCTCCTTCGACGGAAAATTCCTTGACCGCTTTCTCCGGTTCTTTCGAAAACATTTCGATGGTTTTTCCCAATGCTTTTTCGTTGACGTGATTCATCGGATCCTCCCTTTGCCGACAGAGACCGCCTGCCGGTTTTCGGAAACGGCTTTCCGGGTCTATGGGCCCCGTTCCCGTTCTTGAAAAACCGGTCCATTTTCTTTCGCCTTGACAGGAGATCGAGCTCACGATTACATTAGATCAAAATTTTATTAATTTCAAACTTTATTAACTTCTAAATAAACGGAGTTTTCGAGATGTTCTTCAAACAACGCTCGACAAAGG
>JAKBXW010000149.1 GCA_021840555.1 Nitrospirota bacterium | reverse complement strand
AAGGAATCCCCTTCCTTACCGCTTTCGCGGCGAGCGAAGCGAGAGGGAGGGGAGGATGTCAATGAACCCTCCCTTCCGGAAGGGGATTCCAGTTCTTACGCCGACACCCGGATTTTGCCGGGCGTGCCGTGTACCTGGTTTGGGGCTGGTCCATGCAGCCCGCCCGGAGAAGCCTCAAGAATCTCCGGGCAGCACGCACGGATGCCGGAGACCAGTAGCGGGGCGCAGGCCCCTTCCCAGTCCCGGACGTTGACCGCTCCGACGGCGTCCGCGTGCGCCTTGAACCCGCAATGCTTGCAGGAAAAGGCATGTTTGTTGCGATCCCCCAATCTCCGGCACCCTGGACGCGTCTTCGACGTGTACCGGGCCGGAACCGGAACCAAGGAGATCTTCAGCCCCGACAGCGACCAAACCCGTCATCGGGCCCAGGAGCGGCACGACGAGATGGACCAGGGGCGCTTCGACGACCTTCTCAAAGCGCTGTCCGTCTATGCTCGCCCCATTGACGCCGCCCGTCGCTGTCTGGGCGACTTCGAAAGCGACCGACACCGGATGCGCGATCCCGACTTCAGAAGCCAGGGACTCTGTGTCTCTTCGAGGGGTGGTCAAGGCCGGGTGCAAGGTCACCATCAGTGCCCGACTCAAACGGGATGGCATGCATTGGACCGTGACCGGAGCCAATGCGATCATCGCCCTGCGCTGTTGTCGGCTCAGGAGAGGATCCAGGCCGGGGCGACCTTTTTCTGATCGGCTCCTGATCGGCTTCCGATCGGGATCTTTGAGATCCCGAAGGATCGGCAAAAACACCGACCGGACCCTCTCCCTCCCCGGAACGCGGACTCCCTCCAGGGGGGAGGGCCCTGCGTCAGGGATTCAAGGGGGTTGGCCGGGGGATTCTTATATGGTCTCAAGGATGTGCGCTGTCCCCCCGCATCGGGAGTGCGCAAAGAATTCCCTGTCGGATCTTCACGGGGGACTTCCGGAAGATTGTCCCTTCCCGGATTTTTATCCATGGTCTTTGTCGTCGATATTCTCCCTTGTTCGCTTTGCTCGCCGCGAAAACGAATGGAAAGGAGCTCCGGCAAGATCGAAGAGAAGCGCCGAGGGAGTAGGCCTCCACGTGCGGGCGAAGGGATTCGGACGACAGCCGGACGGCAGCAAGCGGGAAGGAATCCTCTTTTTCATCGGGACGCGCCTCCATTGGCAAAGAGGCGCCGGCAGTTTTCCCCGGATCAGGAGAGGAAGGGTGAGACCGGCCCTTCCCCTTCCATCCTACCGGAACTCTTTCTCCCAAAACCCTGAGCCGGGGTTCCAAACTGGCCGGGCTCATTCTTCCGGAAGATCGAGGACGGCGACTTCCCCGACCTCGATCGCATGGCGTTCCTCGGGCCCCGCGCCTTCCTCTTCCGGGACGGGCCGTACCGCGAGAAGGGCCAGGAAGGTGAGGAGGGCCGTGCCGGAGAGATAGAGTCCCACGGCGGAGAGCCCGTGGCTTGCGGCGAGCCGGGTGGCGATGTAGGGGGCCGGTGAGGCGCCGACGATCCCGGCGAGATTGAAGGCGAGCGAGGCCCCGGTGTAGCGGACGGGGGTGGAAAAGAGCTCGGCCAGGATGGTGCCGGCAGGTCCGTAGGTGAGCCCGATGACGGAAAAGCCTGCCAGGAAGAAGAAGAGAAGAAGGCCTTGGTTGTGGGGGACCAGAAGGGAGCCGAAGGCCAGGCCGAAGAGGAAGATCAGGAGTGTGGCGATCAGCATCGCCTCCCGGGCGCTTCGTCTCGCGGCGTACTGGGCCGAGACGGGAATCAGGAGGGCGAAAAGGACGACCCCGGCCATCTGGAAGAAGAGAAAGCTTTCCCGGGAATACCCCAGACGGGTGGTCCCCCACCCCAGTGCGAAGACGGTCATCAGGTAGAAGAGGACGAAGGTCGAGAGGAGCGAGAAGATCCCGACGAGAAGGGCGCCGGGATGGCGGCGGAGGACGGCGAGCGCGGGAAGGCGCACCCGCTCTCCTCGGTCGAGGGATTTCCGGAAGGCGGGGGTCTCGAGGATCCGGAGCCGGATCCAGAGGCCCACGATCACGAGGAGGGCGGAAAGGAGGAAGGGAATCCGCCATCCCCAGGCGGAGAAATCCTCCCGGGGGATGAAGTGGGAGAGAAGAAGGAAGACGCCGGTGGAGAGGATGAATCCGGCGGGGGCGCCGAGCTGGGGGAACATGCCGTACCAGGCGCGCTTGCCGCTTGGGGCGTACTCGGTGGCGAGGAGGACGGCCCCGCCCCACTCCCCGCCCAGGCCGATCCCCTGCCCTAGCCGGCAGAGGGCGAGAAGGAGGGGGGCGACAAGTCCCGCCTGTCCGTAGGTGGGAAGAAGGCCGATCAGGATCGTCGAGATCCCCATCGTGAGAAGGGAGGCGACAAGGGTGGCCTTTCTTCCGACGCGGTCCCCGAAATGGCCGAAGAGAAGCGCTCCCACCGGCCGGGTCAGGAAGGCCAGGGCAAAGGTCGCAAGCGACTGGAGGGCCGCGGCGGAGGGATTCCCCGGGGGAAAGAAAAGGGCCGGGAAGACGAGGACCGAGGCGGTGGCGAAGATGTAGAAGTCGAAGAACTCGATGGTGGTTCCGACGACGCTGGCCAGTAGGATCTGGCCCGAAGAGGCGGGTGGATGCATGGGCATTCAGGCTCGGGATGAAGGAAAAAGGAAGGTCCGGAGTCCTCTCCGGACCGAAACGGATCCAAGATACGGGAAAAGGGAAGGTTAAGCAAGGGCGTGGAGGAAAGGGAATGGGAGAGGAGGGAATGCAGGTACAAAACCTGCGCGTCGAAAAGGAAGCTTCAGTGTGTGAGGGTCACTCTTTTTGAAATATGAAGAGCTGAAGTCGCATTAAAGAGACTCCCTGGCATTTTCAACAGACTTGGTTGCATTTTGATCGGCATAGGGGGCGGTTAAGCCGCTCCCCTGCCACACCACCCGGGTCGAGTAGCAAGAGCCCATTGCTGAGCCCCCGCCCTCCGAGAACTGATCGTGCGAGTTACCCCGCAATCAGCTCCTG
>JAKBXW010000148.1 GCA_021840555.1 Nitrospirota bacterium | reverse complement strand
CGGGCGACGGCCAGAAGGACGATCGAGGCCAGTGGCACCGAAATCAGGAAGGAGCGGCTGTGGCACAGGACCAGAAATCCGCCGGTCATGACGAGAAGGGGGAGGACGGCCTTCCAGGGCAGGCCTCCGTCCCGGCCCAGGACCCCGGATCCAAGAAAGAGAAGAAAGGCCATCGAAAGGAACTGGGCGCTCGAATTCTTGTCTCCCAGATTCATCATCTCCATGTTCGGGTCGGCCAGAACGAGCATCTTGTAGATCCCAACGAGCCCCCCCGCCAGAATCCCCCCGGCCAGGGCGACAAACAGGATCCGAAGTGTTCGGGCGCGATCGAAAAAGAGAAGGAAGGCCCCGGAAAAGACCACCCAGGCCATCAGGTTCTCCAGGTCCCCCCAGAATCCGCGAAGGGCCTGGAAGCGGTTGACGGAATGGAGCGCCGACATAAGGGACGAAACGGAGAAAAGGAGCACGGGAAATCCGAGAACGACGATCCGCCCGGCCCCGGAAAAGGCATCCTCGGCCAGCCGGAGAATAATCAGGAGAAAGGAAAGGACGAGGGCGATCTCCTTGAGGGCCTCCGAAAAGGGAAGATCGAAGACGAAAACAAAAAAAACGGCCAAAAAAAGCCGTTCATCCGAAAGTTTCCTCAACAAATCGCGACTCAACGTCTCTCCTCACACTCTACCGTTCACGGCCGATCCCTGATCCCGACAGGAGATGTCTCCGGTCACCTCCCGGACAGACGATCCCTCATGTCTTCTCGGCTCCAGAAGGCCATTCCTCCATGATACCCCAGCTCATAGATTTTTTCTATGGAGGCAAGCGAAAAAAGGGGATAGTCCCCCGCCGGAAGGGCAACTGTCTCGTCCGCGAAAGACCTCTCCAGGAGCGAGGCCCGCGCGATCGAAAGCCACAGGGGACCGATCGCCATCGAGAGCCAGTTTTCCCCCCGGTTTTTTCCCCTCATCCCCCTATCGCCGGCAGGACGGGGAGAACGGACATTCACATCCACCGCGATCAGATAGTCCTCCGGGAAGAGGCGCCGGGCCGCCATCGCCGGCAGGATCGAGAGGACGCCTCCGTCGAGATAATCGGATCCTTCCCGCCGGACCGGTGTGAAGAGGGGCGGAAGGGCGCAGCTCGCCGCCACGGCGCTGGCCAGATCCCCCGAGGAAAGAATTTCGAGCGCCCGCGTCGTCCAGTTGGTGACGACGGCATGAAGGGGCACGGGAAGCTCCTCGAAGGTCTTTTTTTCCAGAGCCTCGCCGATCAGATCCGCCAGGCGGATGCTCGAAAAAATCCCTCTACGGGAGAAGGCGAAGCGGAGCATCTGTCCGTATCCGGTCTTCCGCACGCGCTCCCAGGGCGTGGCTGTGGTACAATCCGACGACAGGTAAAGGGCCCCCATGAGGGCTCCGGCGCTCGTTCCCACGACAGCCTTCGGCCGGATCCCCGCCTTCTCGGCGGCCGCCAGGAAACCGAGATGGGCCGCCCCGCGGGCGGCCCCCCCCGACAGGACGAGGACCGGACGCCTCACGCCATCCCTCCCCGCTCCCCCGGAGGGGGAATCTTCTTCAGAAAGGGTTCGACCACGATGTTCCTGCCTCCCTCCGATAACGGCCATGAGGATCTACTCCGGCGGGACCGCCGTGTCCTCTGGCATCCCTTCGCCAACCTCGCCCTCTGGGAACGGGAGGATTCTCCCGTCATCGCCTCGGGTGAGGGGGTGCGCCTGACCGACGTCGACGGCCGGACCTATCTCGACGGAACGGCTTCTCTCTGGGTCAATCTCCTGGGCCATCGCCATCCGGCCCTGGACCGGGCCCTTCTCTTCCAGGCCGGACAGATCGCCCACGCAACCTTTCTCGGAGCGACCCACGAAGGGGCCATCGCTCTGGCGGAGAGGCTCATCGACCTCGCCCCGGCGGGTCTCACCCGCGTTTTCTACTCCGACAACGGGTCGACGGCCGTGGAGATCGCGATGAAACTCGCCTTTCTCTATCAGAGACACCGTAGTGTCCGAGAGGGAAAGAAGATCCCGGCGACCTTTTTCTCCCTCGACCGGGGATACCACGGAGACACGCTGGGAACGGTGGGCGCCGGCGGGATCGAACGGTTTCACCAGGTCTTCGGGCCTCTCGTCCGCCCCTCCGTCACGGCCCCGGCCCCCGATTGCGCCCACTGCCCCGCGGGACTTTCCCGGAACGCCTGCCGTCTCGAATGCGCCGGCATGGCCGAGCGCCTTCTCGAGTCCCATCGGGAGGATCTGGTCGCGGTCCTGATCGAGCCTCTCCTCCAGGCGGCCGGCGGCATGATCGTCTGGCCCTCCGGGTATCTCGCCCGTCTGGCAGAGGCCTGCCGCAATCGCGACATTCCCCTGATCGCCGACGAGGTGGCCACGGGATTCGGCCGAACGGGAACCCTCTTCGCCTGCGAACAGGAGGGGGTCTCCCCCGACTTCATGGCGGTGGGCAAGGCGATAACGGGCGGATATCTCCCCCTGGCGGCTACCCTCGTCCGGGAAAGCGTCTATGAAGCGGTCCGGGAAGACCCCGGTACGTTTTACCACGGCCACAGCTACACCGCCAACCCCCTGGCCTGCCGGGTCGCCCTGGCCACCCTCGACGCCCTCGAATCCGAATCCCTTCTCGCGGCCATTCCTGAAAAAAGGGAGCGGATCCTCGCATGCTGGCGCTCCCTGGAAGAGGCCCCCTTTGTCGAGAACATCCGGGCCATCGGTCTCGTTGCCGCCCTCGACCTCAGGCATGTTGACGGGTCCCCCCTGACCGATCCCGGAACCCTCTCGAAAATCCGGGAAAAGGCCCGGGCGAAGGGACTCCTGATCCGACCCCTGGGGGCGACCCTCTACCTCATCCCGGCCCTCTCCTCCTCTCTGGAGGAGGTCGGACTCATGGCAAGGATCCTTGCCGACACCCTTTGGGAGAGCGCCGGGGAAGGGCTCTTCACCCGGACGCCATGAGGCTCTTTCTGGCGCTGATCCCCTCCCCTTCCTTCCGGGAGACGATCGGAGCCTGGCAGGAAGGGT
>JAKBXW010000147.1 GCA_021840555.1 Nitrospirota bacterium | reverse complement strand
GGCCAAAGGAAAAGTCGGCCTGGTCGATCAGGCAACGGTGTCAATGGGGGCGGAGGCGATCCGGAAACGGTATGCCGAACTGGCCGAATCCCATCGTTACGCCGTCGTTGATACGCTTTTTACCAAAGACCTCATAGAGATAGGGCATGCAAGCGCCGAGCTGAAGCTGTTGACCGGGGGATCGGGGTTGGCCATCGGACTCGCGGACAACTTTGAGAAAAAAGGTCTGTTTGCCAAGGGGCCCAATGCGGCGCAACTTGACCGGGTTGAGGGAGACGCCCTGATCCTTTCGGGGAGCTGCTCCTCGGCCACGCTGGAGCAGGTGGCCGTCTTCAAGGCGGGGCATCCCGCTCTCCAGCTCGACCCCCTGGCGCTGCACCGGGGATCGCAAACACTCGATCAGGTAATGCACTGGTTTGAGACCCATCGTCATCGGGGTCCGCTCATGATTTATGCGACCGATCGCCCGGAGACAATCAGGCGGTGCCAGGAGGAACTCGGCATTGAACAGGCCGGGACCATAGTAGAGCGGATGTTTGCTGAGATCGCCCGCGCGGCGTCGACTTTGGGAGTGACCCGATTCATCGTCGCCGGCGGCGAAACCTCAGGGGCCGTCGTCCAGGCCCTCGGGATAAAAGCGATTAAAATAGGCCCCCCCATCGCGCCGGGTGTTCCGGTCACGCAGGCGCTCGGGGACAGGCCCCTGCTCTTGGCGCTGAAATCCGGCAATTTCGGCGACAGGGATTTCTTCGCCAAGGCGCTGGTGATGATGCGCTGAGTCTATTTCAGGCGTTTCTTCAGCTTGGCAAGCTCCCCCTCCACCATCTTGTAGGTGTGCTCCTCCTGGGGGAATTCGCCGCTCCGGACCTCCTTGGCGTACTGGGTGAAGACCTTGAGCGTCCTTTTGCCGAGGTTGTCGTATTTTTTCACGAATTTCGGCGTAAAGGCCTGGAAGATGCCCAGGATGTCGCTGCAGATCATCACCTGGCCGTCGGCCTCGACCCCCGCCCCGATCCCGTAGACGGGGATCTTCAGATCGTCGCGGATGATCCGGCAGACCTCCGGCGGCACCGCCTCGACGAGGAGCGAAAAGGCACCCGCCGCCTGGATCGCCCGGGCGTCCTCGATCAACTCCAGCGCCGTGTCGGCCGTCCGTCCCTGCGCCTTGAAACCGCCGAGCTGCCCGGAACTCTGCGGGGTCAGTCCGATATGACCCATCACCAGCATCCCCCCGTCCACGATCGCCCGGATCTGGGCTTTCATGCGCCGCCCTCCCTCCAGCTTGATCGCGTCTACACGGGCCTCCTTGAAGAAGCGGCCGGCGTTGCGCACCGCCTCCTCCACGCTCACCTGATAGGAGAGAAAGGGCATGTCGCCGATGATGAAGGTGTTCGGGGCGCCGCGCCGGACCGCCTCGCTGTGGGTGATGCACTGATCCATCGTCACCGGCACCGTCCCCTCATAGCCGTAAATGCACATCCCGAAGGAATCCCCGACGAGGATCATGTCCATCCCCGCCTCTTCGGCGAACCGTGCGGTCCAGTAATCGTAGGCCGTCACCCAGGGCAGCCGCTCCTTCCTCTCTTTCATCTGTTGGATATCGATGCGTGAAAGCTTCTTCTTGGCCATCTTCTCTTCCTCCCGTTGATCTGTCTGGTTAGACCTCCACGTCGTTCTCCCGCTTGAGGATCCGGGTGACACGCAAGACCTCTTCAATCGTCGTGGTCCCCTCCAGGACCTTCCTCACCCCGTCGGACAGGAGGTTCGTCATCCCCCTTTTCATCGCCTCGTCGTTGATCTGATTGGAGTCCGACGTCTTCAGGATCAACCGCTTGATCGGATCGTCCAGGATGAGGATCTCGAAGATCGCTGTCCGGCCCCGATAGCCGGTGTTCATGCAGACTGCGCACCCCTTCTTCCGATAGAAGGGGTGCTGCTCGAACTGCTTTTTCTCCATTCCCAGATTGGCAAGCGACTCGTCGTCGGGGGTATAGGCCTCCTTGCACTTCGGACACAGGACCCTGACGAGTCGCTGGGCGATGATCGCGATGACCGACGAGGTGACGAGGAAGGGTTCGATCCCCATGTCGATGAGGCGCGTCACGGCGCTTGCCGCATCGTTCGTATGGAGGGTGGAAAAGACGAGATGTCCCGTGAGCGATGACTGGATCGCGATCTCCGCCGTCTCCCGGTCGCGGATCTCGCCGACGAGGATCACATCCGGGTCCTGGCGGACGATCGAGCGGAGCCCCTGGGCGAAGGTCAGGTCGATCTTCGGGTTCACCTGGATCTGGCCGATCCCGTCGATCTGGTACTCGATCGGGTCCTCAGATCGTGATGATATTCACCTCGGGGGAGTTGATGCTCGAAAGGGCCGCGTAAAGAGTCGTCGTCTTCCCGCTGCCCGTGGGTCCGGTGACCAGGACAATCCCGTAAGGCGACTTGATCAGCCGGTTGAAAATGCCGACCTTCCGGCTGTCCATCCCGAGATCGGAAAGCATGAGGATCGATGCCGTCTTGTCGAGGAGCCGCAGGACGACCCGCTCTCCGAATGCCGTCGGGATGGTGGAGACGCGGATGTCGACGCTCCGGTCGGCGACCTTGATCTCGATCCGGCCGTCCTGGGGGAGCCTTTTTTCGGCGATGTTCAGCTTCGCCATGATCTTCACGCGCGATACCAGCGGCGATTGGATCTTCCGGGGAAGGCTCAGGATATCGTAGAGGATCCCGTCGATCCGGTAGCGGACCTTCACGGAGGCCTGGTAGGGCTCGATATGGATATCGCTCGCCCGGTCCTTCGTCGCCCCGGACAGGAGCAGGTTGACCAGTTTGATGATCGGGGCGTCGCTTGTCTCGTCGAGCAGGTCGCCGGTCTCCTCAATCTCGGAGATGAGGCTGTCCGTGGACTCGTCGTGCATTTCCTGGAAAAACTCCTTGGCCGTGCTCCGGCTCAGGTCGTAGGCAAGGTTGATCGCCGCCTGGATCGCCTCCTGGGTCGCCAGGACCACCGGCCGCTCCGGCCGGCCGAGGAGACGGCAGAGGTCGTCCACCGCCGGGAAATAGAT
>JAKBXW010000146.1 GCA_021840555.1 Nitrospirota bacterium | reverse complement strand
ACCGTTTCGACAAGGACTCCGTCCCGGAATACGCGGTACCCGGCAACCCCGAAGTCGTCCGTCGACGGATTCCACGAAAGGGAGATCCGGGTGGCGTTGTCGGCCAGGGCCGTGAGGCCTGCGGGAATGGACGGAGGATTGTCGCGGTTCCCGTCCCCCCAGCACCCCGCCAGGGCCGCGGCGAACACCAGGAAAGCCCCTGCCGCACAGAACGTATTTTTCATCATCCCCTCCACACAAGAATTGGTCTCGCCACTCCACGACGAGACAACATTTTCCTCATGGTATTCCTTATCGGATAGCTTGCGGAAAAAGATTAACGGAATCCGGTTCGCGGGAGCCTTCAGTACTCCCAAATCCGAAGGCCAGCCATGCGATCGGCGCGACCACCGCCGCCTTTTTCTTCCAGGAAATGCTTTCTAAAATTGCTATAAACGTCCCGATCTCCTTACCCCGTTTCGGCGTATAGTTTTTGTCTAGTCCGAAGCTTTTTGTGGAGGGGTTCAGTCGCCGCTGGCGTCGTCTGGGTATTTGATTTCGTGGGAGATTTTCAGCCAGTCCGGTGCCTTACCGGGAATGGCATTCAGGAGGCCGACGGTTCGATCCCGTTCAGCTCCACCAGGAATGACAAGGGCCTGGATCTTCGGATCGGGGCCTTTTTTAGTAGCGCAGATCTTGTCGCGGGTTTTCCTGGTATTGCAGGTTCCCCTTGTAACAGATTGAAGACATGCTTAATATGTACACAGGGACTATGCATATCAGGAGATGGACATGAAGGCATCCGCGCTGGATCTGCGGTACAGGATGAGCGAGGTTCTGAAGGCGCTGGAACGGCGGGAACGCGTTTCCCTCCTGTACCACGGCAAAGTGAAGGGTGCGATCGTTCCGATCGGCAGGAAGGGGACGGTTCCGACCCCGGATCACCCCTTCTTCGGCATGGGGGTCCCCGGGGAAGACTCCGTCACGGCGGTCATGGACCGACTGCGCGGTGGTCGATACCGCTGATGCTGTTCGATACTGACGTCCTGATCTGGATCCAACGGGGGAACGTCAAGGCGGCGCGTCTGGTCGACCGCGCCGACGAGCGGTTGATCTCGGTTCAAACATTCATGGAACTGCTACAGGCTGCTCGCGACAAAGGGCAGCATGCGATCATCAAGCGATATCTCGCGGATCTTTCTTTTTCCGTCCTTCCCTTGACCGAGAACATAGGCCATCGTGCGCTTGTGTATGTCGAGGAATACGGGTTGTCTTCCGGCATGCGCGCCGGGGACGCCATCGTGGCGGCGACGGCCACGGAAAACGGGTTGACGTTGGCGACGGGGAACGCGCGTCACTTCCGGCCGGTCAAGGGCCTCGCCTTGAGGATCTTCCGCCCGTAAGCTGTGGATCGGCATCTGAATCTGACCCGCCGGTGTATAGCTCCGAAGCGCCGGTCTTTCTGTCGCCGCGAGGAGCGAAGGCGGACGGGGAATGAAGGGCTTGGGTCTTCGGATCCAGGCCCTTTTTCTTATCCATTGCGGATGGTGCGGATGTTGACCGTTCCCCCGGTCGGGATCGTCGAGCCGGTCGTCACCAGGGGTAATTGTACCGCCACCATCCATTTTCGTTATCCATTTCCTTCATATAGACCTGGAACTGCTCCTCCTCACGCTTCTTTCTGTCCTCCCGGGCCTGCAATTTGATGTCTTGCTCCATTTTCTTCTCATCTTTCCTGACGTGCCGCTTGACCGCCTGCAGGAGTTTTTGGTTCGTCGAGATGAAGGCCCTGGTTCCTTCGTTCGATGCGTTCATTGCGATCACGAAACCCGCGGTAACGGTGCCGGCCTTCGCTTTATCGACATCGACATAGATTTCATCTTCGAAGATGTCTTTCACGGTTCCCTTGCAAATGAAATCGCCGGCGGGATCGAATACCGACACCTCCGCATTTTTCCAGAAAACACCCTTCAATGCCATCACAAGGAACCTCGCCCGGGTATCCGTTTCCCGCATGATCGTGCCGTATGCGGGATGTGCGACGGTCGCCCTGGGGGCGAACCACTTGCTGTAGATTTTAGCCGTTTCCCCGCTTTCCTCCATCGTGAGGATCGTCTTGTTCACGAAATCGAGGAAGCTCTCGTCCCCCTTGCGGATACCGAATCCGTGCGGCCTTTCCGAGATCCGGATCGCGGGGATTTCGTACCCTCCATGCGGGATCCTGGAGAGGAGGCTTCGGAGAATCAATTCATCGGACGTCACGGCGTCGACCTCTCCGTTCCGCAGCGCCCGAAGGCCGAGGATATAGTTGTCGAAGGGGACGATCTTCGAATGGGGGAGCGCTTCCTTCGCTGTCTGCTCCGAGACCGATCCCTTCCTCACGCCGATCGTCTTGTTCTGGAGGTCCTTGAGGGTGCGGACCGTGCCCTTTTTCACCAGAAATTTCTGGCCCGTGAGAAAGTAGGTGTCGCTGAAATCGAGGAGTTTTTCCCTGTCCGGATTTTTCACCATCATCGCGGCGATGATGTCGATGTCCCCCTCAAGGAGCTCGGGTATCCGGTCGCCTGACGTTACGGGCACGAGTTTGAGCTTGACGCCGAGTTTGTCCGCGAACGCCTTGGCGTAGTCGACGTCGAACCCGACGATCTCCCCGGTCTTGTCCACGAAACCGAACGGCGGGACCGAGTTAAAGACACCCGCCACAAGGACGCCCTTCTTCTTGACTTCCTGGAGGGTACCCTGGGCTGCTGCTGCGCCGACGAGGGTGACGACGGCAAGGAACGACAGAACGACGGAGAGCGGTTTCTTCATGACCTGCCTCCTTCAATGAGCAACGACCCGGAGATCAATTCGTGTAATGAAATCCTAGCATCATTTTCCCGAAAATCGAAGTCCGCGGCGACGGGAGCGCAAGGGGATCGATTTTTACCTGTGCGCATCACTCCGGATCGATCGTCGCGATCTTCCCGCTGGAAGTCGGGAAGGAAACCGTCCGAGGAAACCGAGGATCCCGTACAGGAGCGTCAACGGGTGGGGCGGGCACCCGGGGATGAACAGGTCGACCGGCAGGACGCCGCCCACGCCGTTTTCGACCGCGTAGGAGT
>JAKBXW010000051.1 GCA_021840555.1 Nitrospirota bacterium | reverse complement strand
CCGGAGCTCCCCCGGGGGGGGAGAGATCCGATTTCCCCAAAAGCGATGGGACCTCGCGCGACTCTCTCTTGAAATGGAGTAAAATTCATTCGACAACAGCATCGAAGCCGACCGGTTCCCTTATTTTCAGATTCTCCTTCGCGACGGGAAACGGCTTCACGCGACAGGCCCAAAAGATGCTATTCTGCCAGAAAGCCGTTTTCGAAGCCCCGAAACGCAACAAAGGAGCCTTATGCGACCGATGACCGACGACGCTCTTTCAGAATTGATTGCCGACCTTGAGTCGGACCGCGTCGAGCGCAAGGAATCGTTCAAGGGCAAGTCGCCGGAAACGGTGCGCGAGGCGATATGCGCCTTCGCCAACGATCTTCCGGGCCACGGTCTCCCGGGCGTCGTGTTCATCGGCGTCCGGGACGATGGAACGCCCGTGGAGAATGCTCCGATCACCGACGAGCTTCTTCGCCAGCTGGCCGACATCAAGACAGACGGCAATATCGTTCCCCCGCCGACCCTCCTCGTCGAGAAACGCTCGTTCTCCGGAAACGCAGTGGCGGTGATCAGCGTCTGGCCGTCCGACACCCCGCCCGTGCGGTATCGGGGAAGGATCCATGTCCGCTGGGGGCCCCGGCGGGGGCTCGCTTCGGCCCAGGACGAAAGAATCCTGAACGAACGTCGGCGACACAGGGACCGGCCCTTCGACGTGCAGCCCGTCCAGGGGGCGACTGAAGACGACCTTGACCGCTTGCGCTTCGAACAGGAATATCTTCCGTCCCTCGTCGCGCGCGATGTTCTCCTGTCCAATGACCGAAGCTACGAGCAGAAGCTTGCGGCCACCAAGATGATCGCATCCAACGACGAATTCACGCCCACGGTGCTGGGCCTTCTCGTGTGTGGAAAATCGCCCGTCGATTGGTTGGCGGGGGCCTACACGCAGTTTTTGCGGGTGGCCGGAACGGACCTCTCGGCGCCAATCGCCGACGAAGAGGTCCTTCACGGCACGGTGGGCGACCAGATCCGTCGCCTCGAAGAAAAGCTCGAGGCGCATAACCGCCGCCCGGTGCGGTTCGCCGATCTTCCGGTGGAGAGGAGCGGCGAAACATTTCCGATGGAGGCTCTGAGACAACTCGTGCGAAACGCCTATCTCCATCGCAGCTACGAAGCGACGAACGCTCCGGTGCGTGTCTACTGGTTCGACGACCGGATCGAAATCCAGAACCCAGGTGGGCCCTACGGAACGGTGACGCCCGAAAACTTCGGACAACCGGGGGTCACCGACTACCGGAACCCGGATCTTGCCGAGGCGATGCGCGCACTGGGATTTGTCCAGCGATTCGGCGCCGGCATCCAGATCGCCAAAAAATTTCTGGACGACAGGCTCCGGTTCGAGGTTCAGTCCGGCTTCGTCGCGGCCATCGTGACCGGAGGCGCGCCATGATCAGCATCGCCTTCTTCAACAACAAGGGCGGCGTGGGCAAGACGTCCCTGGTCTATCACACGGCATGGATGTTTGCCGAACTGGGACACTCCGTTCTCGCAGTCGACCTCGATCCGCAGTCAAACCTGTCCATCATGGCCCTCGACGTGGAGAGGCTCGAGTCGTTCTGGCCCGACAACGGGCATCCCAAGACGCTGCAGGGCGCACTGGACCCCCTTTTCGGAGGCACGGGCGACGTGCGCCCCGCCCATATCGAACCCGTTTCCGACCGCTTCGGCCTGATCGTCGGCGACCTCGCCCTCTCGCGCATCGAGGACGATCTCTCGACCGAATGGCCCCGTTGCCTGGAGGGACGGGAACGCGCGTTCCGCGTCACCAGCGCGTTCTGGCGAATCATTCGGGAGGCGGCGGCCCGTCATGAGGCTCGCCTGGTGCTCATCGACGTCGGTCCCAACCTGGGCGCGATCAACCGCGCCGCCCTGGTGGCCTCCAGCCACGTGGTGATGCCGGTCGTGCCGGACCTTTTTTCGTTGCAGGGGTTGAAGAACCTGGGACCCGCCCTGAGAAAATGGCGCACGACATGGACCAAGGCCCTGGAGCAGAGACCACCGGGAATCGACGATCTTCCGGCCGGCTCCATGACACCGGTCGGCTACGTCCTCATGCTCCACGCCGAGCGTCTCGGCCGCTCCACGATGGCCTATGCCAAATGGGAGAAACGCCTCCCGTCCACCTACCGGGAGAGCGTCCTTGAAAAACCAGGAGAGACCGTCGGGGAATCGGATCCCCATCAGATCTCCCGCATCCGGCATTATCGCAGCCTGATGCCGATGGCGATGGAATCCCGCAAGCCCATGTTTCTTCTGACTCCCGCCGATGGGGCGATCGGGGCCCATCAAAGCCATGTTCAGCAGTGCTATGGGGACTTCGAGCGACTCGCCCGGGAAATCGCGCGTCGCGTCGGTCTGGAAGGATGAGTCACCCGCATGGGTGACCGAGACTGGGTGTTCTTCCCGGATGGCACGGCGAAGCGCTGCCTCTACAAAGCCGCTTCGCCCCCTCCGGGGGACGGCTCATCCGTGGGGAAAGAGGAGGGACAAAAGAGTCCGCCGCTGGGCGGGGGTCAGAAGGCGGAGGCAGGCCCGGTGGGCCTCGATGTGGGCGAGATCGGCCCGGGCCTCGCGCCTTCCGATTTCCGCAAGGAGGCGCCGAAGGCGCGCCTCCCGGAAGGGGAACCGGGGATCGGAGAGCCTTTCGACCTCCCGTTTCAGCCGGTCGATGGATCTCCCCTGCCGGATCGTCTCCGGCATGATCGTCCGGGCGATCCGGAGGATCGACTGTCGTTGCCGCGCCGATAGCCCCAGCTCCTTTTCATGGTTCAGGTAGAACATCGGCCCTGGAAGATTGTTGAAGCCCTGGGGGACCAGGAAGTCCGATTCCATGACGGCGATGACCCGTCCCGGTTCGAGCTTCGCCATGGACGCGGGAACCGTCCCGTGGGCAAGGGCCCGGCCCGATTCGAGGAGAATCAGGATCGCCGCCAGAAACGTCGCTTTTTTCATCCGTCTCACCGTTGCCTCCCTTCCGCCCACGCCCTCGTGACCCGCTCCCCGGAATCCAAAGGCCTCCCGCTCCCGGGGAGCGGTTCCGACGATTCCTCCGGAAGGAGGACCACCATGTCGTTCGCCACCGCCGACAGTTCCCCCGGCGCGTGGGTCACCCAGACGGCCATCGCCCGCCGCCTTTCGAGCAGGCTCGCCACCTCTTCCGTCAGAAGGGCCCTCCCCTCCGGATCGATGCCGGTCAGAGGCTCGTCGAGCAGGTAGAGGCGGGCGGGCTTCAGGAAGGCGCGCGCCAGGGCCACCTTCATCGCCTGTCCCCCCGAGAGCTCTCCGGACCTTTTTTCCAGGAGATCCCCGATGCCGAAGCGCTCCACCTGCTCTGCCACCCCCTCCGGAAGAAGGCGCGTCCGGGTCCCGGACCATTGGCGGAGGAATCCACGGAGTGCGCGCCAGGGGAAAGGCTCTTCTCCCTGCCGCGGCGTCTGGGTCAGGGAGAAGGCGAAGAGAAGATTCTCCCGGACATTCATGTGGGGAAACAGGCATGCCCCCTGCGGCAGATAGGAGAGCGGACGCTCCTTTAGGGGACGATCGAGTCCCCGGGAGCTGTCGAGCCACGGCACCCCGTCCACCCGGACCACGCCCGTCCCCCGCGGAGGAAGTCCCGCCAGGGTCCGAAGCAGTGTGGTTTTTCCGGCTCCCGACGGGCCGCAGATCCCCACGATCCCGGAGACCTTCTCCAGACGAAGGCGAACCCTTCCCACGGAGGGACGGTCCCTGCCCCGGGAAAGAAGGAGATCAGCCTCGAGTGAGATCGGGCGCATGGGGAACTCCACTTCTCCGCACGAGGTTCAAGGCCAGAAGCGCCCCGAAGGAAAAGAGCAGGAGGGGCAGGATCGCCTCCCACCCCCCCCGTCCGTTCGAGGCCAGGAGATCGTCGTAGGCCTTGAGGGAGAGGGTCCGGGTCTCCCCCGGGATGTTTCCCCCCACCATCATGACGACCCCGAATTCCCCCACGGTGTGAGCGAAGCCCAGGATCCATCCCGTCGCGATCCCGGGAAGGGAGAGGGGCACCACCACCTTCCAGAAGACGGTGAGCGGACCTCCTCCCAAAATCCGGGCCATCTCGAGGGTTGGGGGGGGAACCTGGCGGAAGGCCTGGGCCACCGGCCCCACCGCGAAGGGAAGGCTGTAGATCAGGGATGCCAGGAGGAGCCCCGCGAAGGAGAAGGGAAGCGGGTGGCCGAGAATCCGGGCCAAAAGGGCCCCCGGAGGGCTCTCGGGGCTGAAGGCCACGAGAAGGAGATAGCCCAGAACCGCCGGAGGCAGAACGAGGGTCAGGGTGAGAAGCGCCTCGCCCACGGCGCTCGCTCGGCCGCCGGAGAAGACGATCCACCCGGCGAGAGGAAGCGCCAGAAGCGCCAGGATCGTGGCCGTCAGAAGAGACAGCGCGACCGTGAGCATGAGAGCCGAGTGGATCATGTCGAACTCCCTCCGGCTAGTGGTAGCCGTGTTCCTTCAGATATTCCTGGGCCTCGGCGGACATCAGGTAGTCTTCGAAGGACCGGGCCGCCCCGACGTTCTTCGAGCGACGGACAATCCCCATCTCCTGGGCGAGATAGGGGGCGCAGGCCGGAGAGAGCGCCACAAAGTCCCCCTTGGCGGATCCTTTCGCGAGCCCCATCGCCTGGGACTCCGAGAGGAAGCCCGCCGGAGCCGTTCCCGTCCGGAGATACCAGGCGACCTGGGCCAGCGAGTTCCCGTAGACCGCCTTTTTCCGAAGCTTCGTCCAGAGCCCCTTCTTCCGGAGGCAGGAAAGCGCCGCGTGGCCGTAGGGAGCGAGGCGCGGGTTGGCCAGACCGAATTTTCTGATCCCGGGCTGAAGGAGGAGGGCGGTGTCCGGAAGGGCCTTGGTCGCCGAAAGCGCTTTTTTCGAGACCCAGAGCACCAGAATCCCCTTCGCATAGGTCTTAAGGGAGCTTTTCTGGAGGAACCCCTCCCGTCCCAGCCTCTCCGGGGTGGCGGCGTCCGCGGCCAGAAAGAGGTCGTAGGGCGCGTGGTGGCGGATGGCCAGAGCCTCCTCGCCGGTCGCCCCCCAGGAAATCCTCACAGGGGTCCCCGACCGCTTCGTGAATGCCTTTGCCAGGTGGGGCAGGACCGGCATCAGGTCGGCGGCCGCCGCGACATGGAGCGTCCTGTCCCTGGCCAAGGCCATTCCGGGGCCCGACGGAAGCCCCGGCAAAAGAAGTGCGCCAACAGCCAGGGCCACTCCGCAGACGGAAACGGCTGAATTCGAGTGCACACGCATGTTCTTCTCCTTTTTTTGAGGAACCGATTCTTAGGGCCGACTGGGCCGGCCGGGCTTCCGGGTTCCTACCCCTCCCGACAGGCCGTACAACTTCGGGATTTCTCCACGCGAAAGGAACGGGTCGAGAGATCCATCCCCTCGAACACCGTCATCCGGTTCTCCACCTCCCTGCCGTATCCGGACAGGATGCGGAGGGCCAGGACCGCCGCCATGGCCCCCACCGCCCCCGAGATCGCCCCCAGAACGGGAAAGCCCAGGGGGTCCCACGCCGGGTCCCCCTCGGGAAAGAGGCACTCGAGACAGGGACCCGTGCCGGGTCCAAGAGGAACCACCATCCCTTCCATCCCGTTCATCGCGGCAAAAATGAGAGGTTTTTCCGCCTTTCGCGCCATTCTGTTCAGGAGGAAGCGCTCCTCGAAGTTTGTCCGGGCGTCGATCAGGAGGTCGGAGGAGGCCACCAGACTTTCCATCCAGGGCGAGATCCGGGAGTCGATCGCGATGATCCGGCACTCGGGCACCTGCCGGGAGAGCCGCTCGGAGGCCTGGGCGACGCGGCTTTTTCCAATCCCCGCCCTCTCCATGAGGGTCTGCCGGTTCAGGTCGGGAAGCTCGAGGTCTCCCGCATGGACCAGAACGAGGTTTCCGACCCCTCCCATCGCGAGATACTGGGCCACGACGCCCCCGACCCCCCCGATCCCGGCCAGGAAGACCTGGCTCCTGGCTAGGCGCGCCTGGTTTTCGTCCGTCCACCCCGGGAGAGTCGACTGGCGCTCCAGAAGATGTCCGCCCACGCCCGTCACGTTCCCTGGCGCGCGGGCGAACCGCCCTGTCCGGCCTCGATGATCGCCATGAAATGGGAGAGGATGGTCTGGGCGGGCACGATCCCCTTCAGACGCCATCCTTCCTCCCGGACAATGGGAACCAGACGATCCAGAATCTCCGGCGGCGGACGGTATCCCATGCGCTCGAGCACGTTCCGGATGCCCGCCCGTCCGGTCTGGTGGGTCACGATGATTTTCCGCTTCGACCCGACCTGATCGGGAGAAAAGAGCTCGTAGTTCGCCGGCTCCTTGATGACCCCGTCCACGTGGATCCCCGACGAATGGTGGAAGATCCGGGAACCCACGACGGGCCGGTAGGGGGACAGGGTCCGCCCGATGGCGGTATAGAGCCATCGGGAGATGTGGGCGAGTCCCGGAAGATCGATCCCGGTCTCCGCCTCCTCGGGGCCCGAGAAGGCGAGGGCGAAGGCCACCTCCTCCATCACGGCGTTTCCCGCGCGCTCTCCGACCCCGGTCACCGTCGTGGAGAGGAACCGGGCTCCCGCGTGAAAGGCCGCCACCGTGTTGGCCGTCGCCATTCCCAGGTCGTTGTGGCAGTGGACCTCCACCGGGACCCCCCATCGGGAGACCTGCCCGATCCGCTCCGCGATCTCCAGGGGATGGTGGCGGCCGACGGTGTCGCAGTACCGGACGCGGATTCCCCCGGACTCCCGGACCGCCCCCACGAAGTCCTCGAGAAACCCCATGTCGGCCCGCGAGGCATCTTCGAGGCCGACGGAGACGCGGACGCCTTCCGACGACAGCCGCCGAATCGACCGCCGGACCCGCTCGAGGGCCTCGATCCGGCTCATACCCCGAACCGAGGCGAGATGGCCTTCCGATGTCGGAAAGGAGAGATGCACCCGGCGAAAGCCCAGCCGGAGCGCCGCGTCGAAGTCCTCCTCCAGGGGCCGGAGCCAGGGAAAGAGCTCCGCGGGGACGGGAAGGGTCAGGAGAACCCGCAGGTCGGCGATTTCATGTTCTCCCAGACAGGGGGTTCCCACCTCGATTTCCCGGACGCCGATCCTTGAGAGCGTCGTGACGATCGCCATCTTGGTGGGCCGATCGAAGAAAACACCCGGGGACTGACCACCGTCGCGAAGGGTCGTATCCACGAAGACCGGGCCGACTGCCTGCGTTTTTGTCCCCTCCTCCATCCTGCTCCCTCCCTTCAGGCCTATAGGACCAATGGGCCGTCGCCGCCTTTCAGGAGGCGCTGGCCCGTTCGAACGCCTCCTTGGCCTCGGCCCATTCCCGGTGC
The DNA here is from genome assembly GCA_021840555.1 of Nitrospirota bacterium. GTDB lineage: Bacteria > Nitrospirota > Leptospirillia > Leptospirillales > Leptospirillaceae > UBA4572. The sequence continues at coordinate 5,737 of JAKBXW010000051.1, read as the reverse complement.
TTTTCAATGGCCTTCCGGGAGACCTCCTCGATGCGCTGGTAGGCCCCCGGAAGCTCCTCGGTGAGATCGTGAAGCTCCATCGCCGTTTCCGCCGCCTGTCTGGCAAGCTTCCGGTAGCGTCCCTCCAGTTCCTTCAGGTCCATCGATCCTCCTTCATGACTTCTCCCGGAACCGGACTTCCGGTCCCGCAATGTCGAAGGCCGGGCTCTCGCCCGCTCCCTCGATCTCCCCCTTGAGAATGTCAAGGGCCACGTTCTTCATCGACAGCCGCCGCTTCATGCTCTCGGCCCGGATCCGGCGGTAGGCCCGGTCCTCGGTCATCCCTTCCTGCTTCACCAGCACCCACTTCGCGCGCTCGATGATCTTGCGCTCGAAGATCTCGTCTTTGAGCTTCTGGTTTTCCTCGCAGACGGTGCAGAAGTCCCGGATGTGGAAGACCGCCTCCTTGAGAAGGGAGGCGAAACGCAGGTCGCAAAAAGGCTGAAGCATGACTCCGGTCAGGCAGTCCTTTCCCTGCGCGTCCCGCCGCTCCATCAGGAGAATGATCGGAATGGGCGGACCGGCCCCGACGCTCTGGACGATCTGGAAAAAGGTCCCGAGAGACTCCCCCCGGTCGAGGAGGATTCCGTCCACGTCGAGCGATCCCGCCTGGGCCAGAAAGGCCTCCAGGGAGAGGACCGAGACCCGCTCCACGCCCATGGAGGTGAGCTCCCGAACGATCTCCCCGTGGCGGCTCGTGTCTTTTTGTATCAGTGCGATCGTTCGCATCGTCCCCTCTCTTTCCTGACGCTCACGAGTGGACAAGCAAATGCGGTGCCAGGAAACAAAAGCAAAATCAAACGAAGACTTGCAACAACGCATCATTCAACCAGCGTTGTTGTTCGCGCAAAATTGATTCCGAGAAGACAATAATGTCAGATAGAGGCCAATCCCCGTTCGCCGGTCCGGATCCGGAGGCTTTCCTCGAGAGGGGAGACGAAAATCTTGCCGTCCCCCATCCAGCCGGTCCGGTTTGTGCTCATGATCAGGTCGATCACTTCGTCCTTCATGGCCGAAGGAATGACGATCTGGAGCATGCGCTTCGGGATCCAGAAGACCGGACGCGTCAGCGAATGGACCAGCGCGAAGGAGGCGGGGGTCAGGTGCCGGGTGATCTTCGAGACCGATTCGTATTCGGCCGGAACCTCCCGGTCGATGTCGGTCATGACGTTGCCGCCCTGAAGACCCCGCCCGCTGACAGTCGTGATGGTCATTGACCCGAGACCGATGGCCTCGAGGGCGCGCATGGTTGGCGCCACCTTGTCGCGGCGGATGATGGCCGTTATTTCGAGAAGCATCGCATTCTCCCTTCGACGGGGCCGATCACTCGGCCTTTTCCCCGGTCCTGATGGTGTAGACCTCGCTCACAGGAGAGACGAAGACCTTTCCGTCCCCCTCGTAACCCACATAGGCGGCATTTTTGATGACGTCGATGATCGTCGCCACCTCGTCGTCTTTCGCCACGATCATGAGCATGACCTTGGGAAGCTCGTCGTAGTGGATCGGACCGACCTTGATCCCCTTTTGCTTCCCCCGCCCGAAGACATTGGTTTTCGTCATCGCGGGAAAGCCCTTGGCCTCGAGCGCCAGCACCACGTCGTTTTCCTTTTCCGGCCGCACGATGGCCCGAATCATCTTCATGCCCGTCCTCCCTGGTTCGTTGTTGTTCCTCTGGATCCCGTCACCGGAACGGGATCCCTAGCTCTTTTTCCCGATGCCTTCCGGATGGAAGGCAACGTTCACGCCCGAGGGGTTCTGCCGGAAAACCTTGAAGAGCGCCTCCTCCTGGGCCGTCCGGGTCAGGAAGGTTTCGTAGGCCCGTTCGAGGGCCTTGGCATAGGCTTCCCGCTTGGCTTCCGGCGAGGCTTCCGCCGGCCATTCCCGCTCGATTTCCTCCCGGAACTCCCCGAATTTCCTCAGAATGTGGAGACGATTCACCGAGACGACCTTCGGGTCGAATTCGACCCCGAAAAACCTGAAATAATCTTCCGTGTCGGAAAATTTCTTGAGTTCCGCTTCCCAGTCTTCCATCTCTCCCCTCCTCCGAAGGCCTTCAGGACGCTGCCAGCTCTTCGTGCGTATAGCATTTTTTTGGACAGACCTTGGCGCAGGACTCGCACCCGATGCACAGTTCAGGATGGACGATGCTCATGACCTTCTTGTCGATCTCGTCCTCGTTGTCGGCGGTGACGGGAACCACCTCCCCCTCATCGTCGAGTCCCATCAGTTCCAGGATCCCCCGTCCGCACACCTTGAAGCAGCGGCCGCACCCGATGCACCTGTCCGCATCGATCGCGCTCACGAACCGGGGGATCCAGATGCCCCCTCCCCGTGTCGGGGCGCTCACACACGTCGACTCCGCCATCTGAACCTCCGTCTTTTTTCTCTATCCTTTCCGCAGCCGGGCCAGAAGCTCCGGCAGAAAGACTTCATTGAGTGACACCGGGAGCACCGTGACCTCCTCCCGTTCGAAGAATATCCGCTCCTTGCCCGTCTGGGTCCCGGCCATGACCGCGAAATGGTTTCTTGCCGAACGTTTCATGATCTGCCGGGCGAAAATGCGCGACGTCTGGTTGTCGAACCGGCACCCGAGGAAGAGGTAATGGCGGCCCGTCCGATGCTCCTGGACCCATTTGGGAATGGGCGTCTGGATGTCGATCTCGGTGAGAACCTCCACGAAGTCCGCGTCGGAGAGCAGAAGCTCCGTCCCGGGAATCCGGGTTCCCAGGGGGCGGTAGAGAACCCGGTCCGAAGGAGAGGCCTCCTCCACCGGGACCCACCCCTCCTCCGTCCGGCGGTCGAGGCGGTACCATCGGTCCCGGTATTCGGCCCGGCTCACCCCGCTGATCTGGATACCGCCCGGCTCCACCAAAAACTCAGAGGAGGCCGACCCGTACCAGGCATCGACCACAAGACCGAGGGGATGCTCCTTCAGAATCCGGTGCACGGGAGCGGGCGGAGTCCCGGGCCGGAAGATCTCTTCCGCCAGGGCCAGAAGGGTTTTCCGGTGCTTGTGGGATTCGATGTACTGGGCGATCTCGTGCACCTTCCCCCTGAGTCGTCCGGGAACGGAGACGCGTTCGGCCAGAACGGCCGCCAGCGCCCCCTCGGTGACCGGATAGCCGGGAGGCTCCGGGTAGAGGTCGGGCCCCAGGTAGACCACCAGCCGATCCTCCCTCCACAGGGAGGCGATCCGGTCCAGGGCCTCCTCGAGAAAGGCCCCGGAACTTCCGTGAAACACGGCCCCGTCTTCCTTCAAAACCCCTTCGATCGCCATCTCCCTCACTCCCGGACCGCGAGGAGAATCCCCCCCGCCATCCTGACATCGGACACCACCGAGACGCAGTGGTCGTTGGTATTGATGAAGTGGACCGCCACCGTTCCCGCCATCCGGGCGGGCGTCTCGGCCACGTCGGAGGCCGGTGCCGCCACGAAGACCACTCCGGGAAAACGCTCCCGCAGAAGCCGCAGCGTTCCGCGTCCCAGCCCCTGCCAGTTCTTTTCGACGATGTCGCTCACGACATCGACCACCGCATCCTCCATCGCGTCCTCCCTCATCCGGAAACCTTCCGGGCTTCGACCGTCAGCGGAAGCGTCTGTCCCGGCGCGATCTCCGGCAGCTCCAGCACCATCCCGTTCGCCAGCGTCACCTTCCCTCCGAACAGGCTCTCCCGGTCGGAGTCGACGATCGGCTCCTCCAGGTCCTTCTTCGGCACGTAAACGGAAAAGACTCCCTCGGCATTCTTCCGGACCATGACCTTCATCTTTTTGGCGTCCTTTCCCGACACACGGTGATCAGCCGGGGCCCGATCCACCCCGGACCGAAGCCCGGCAGGGCCCTCTTCAAAGCGTCTCCTCGGGGACCGGACAGACCGGAACCACCGCGGTGACCCTGTCGTCCCTCTCCCGAAGATAGCCCTCGATCCGGGCCACGACCGCCCTCTTTTCGGCGCAGGAGCGCGTGAAGGGACCATACAGCCTCACCACCACGCGCCCGTCGGTTCCGACCCCGGCGAGCCGGACGTCTCCTCCGGAGAGGATCAGTTCGCACCGGATCGGATCCATGATTTTTGCGAGCGACCAGTAGAACTGCCCCACGAAATCGTCCCTGTCGCCGTCCGGCTCCTCAAAGATTTCGTCCAACGCCGCCTCCCCCGGTTTTTTTGTCCTGTTTCCTGATCCTTGGGGACCCGCCTCCGACGGGTCCCGGAAGAACCATCAGATCCTCCTCGAAACAGCCGACGACCCGTTCCCTGGAAAAGGCCACGAAGTAGACCCACCGGTCCCGCTCCTCCTGGAATCCGAGTCCGAGGATCTTTCCGCGGTCCCCTTCCCCGATCAGCCGCTCTCCCGGAAGGACGCTCCTGTAGGAGCCGTCGTTGTCGATGTCCCGCAGAACGACCACCCGCTGCCCCGGTCGCATGCGGGCGGGGTGATTCATCCTCCCGGGGGACAGGGCGCTCACGGAAGGGTTCCTTCGGAGGCGGCTCGCGGGGACACCTCCTCGGGATCGTCGTCGTAGTCCAGGGATTCGAGCTCGCGACGCTTGCATCCGATCGTCACCCCCCGCTCCGGGAGGTAGACGGCATAGATGTAGAACTGCTGGAGAAAGGTCCCGATGCTCCGGATATACCCTTCGTCCCCCTTCCGGCCCAGGATCTCCCCCACGTCCTTCTGGGGAAAGGTGCCGTCGTTCCGGATGTGCTTTTTGAGCCGGACCTTCTCCCCGAACTCGAAGAAGGGAGGTCCGGTCAGTTCGACGATGTCTCCGTCCGCCATGATGCCCCTCCGCCCGATAAATGTCCTACGCCCGGCTTCCCGCCGCCTCCCCGGCGACCCGGGCGAACTCTTCCGGCTCGAACCGGAAGACTCCCCGTCCTCCCGAGAGGGATTCGTAACGGTCGCGGGTGTTCCGGGAAAGAAAGTTGAACCACGCCTGGGGGGTCAGCCCCTCCGGACATCCCGATATTTTTCTGACGCTTCCGTCGTTCGCGAAGACAACGTGAACCATTTCCATGTCGGACTTCCTCCATTTGGCCTCGTCCCCCGGGAAGACCGGCGGCCGGAGCTCCCCCGGGACAAAGGCGTCTCTGTCAGTAGATCGCGGCGCCGGCCCCGACATTTGTTGCCGCCTCCTTGAAGCGCTCGACGATGGCGGCCGCCTCTTCCGGAGTCATCCCGGGATGGAGCGGAAGCGCGATCGCGCGCTCCGCCAGTTTTTCCGCAACCGGGGCCATCCCCTTCCGCATCCCCCGGGCCGCAAACCACGGATGAAGGTGGATGGGCGCCGGGAATGGACGGGCTTCGATTCCCGCCCCGACGAGATCGTCGACGATGGCGTTTCTCGAGAGGACCGAAAACCTTGTTCCCAGGTGGACCATGTAGGCAAACCAGTTGACCCAGTCCACCTTCGGCGACTGGTACAGATCCTTGACCCCCTCGAAGGAGCGCATGGCCTCCTGGTAGGCGTCGAGCACCAGCGCCCGCTTCTTGATCCCCCCGGGAAGCCTCGAGAGGGACCGGAGCGCGAGCCGGGCAAGTCCCGGAGAAATGGTGAGTTCCAGGGGGAGAAGGGGGGGCGTTCCCGGGGGAAGGGAGGAGGATTCCCCGCCCCGAAGCGTCCGGAAAAGAAGATCCAGATCCTCCCGGTCGGTGAGGATGGCCGCATAGGACTCTCCCAGATTGGGCTGGGGAGCTC
>JAKBXW010000145.1 GCA_021840555.1 Nitrospirota bacterium | reverse complement strand
CCGCTCTCCCAGGGCCAGCGAGAGAGGGGCCGGAAGATGGCAGAAGAGTTCGCGCAGAAAAGAGAGGCCGGCCCTCTCCAGCGCTCCTTTCATCCCGGTCGACGCCTTCCCGTTCTCCATCCCCTATCCTCCGAGAAGTTCGTCCAGAAGGGTTTTCCACCGCGGCTCGTCGCAAAGCTCCGCCTCCCCCGACAGAATCCCGAGAGGAAGCGTCTCCGTCGGAGGCTCCGTCCACTTCACCCGGTCCTTCTCCGTCGCAAGAAGATGCGCCGCGCCCTTCGCCTTCATCTCTTCGGCGAAGCATCCGATCCGGGATCGCATCTCCCGCGTGTCGGGAGCATGGTCGGGGAGCGCCAGGATTCCCGACACCTCCGCCCCCAGCCCCCTGAGATCCGCCTCTACCCGTTCCGGGTTCGCGATCCCCGCGACGACCGCCACCTTCTGCCCCGCGAGTTCTCCCGGCAGGAGGATCCTCTGTCCCTCGAAACTTTTCACCTCCACTATCCGGAACCTCTGGAAAAGCACCGGTCGGAGAGCCTCAGGAGAAAGGGCCGGGGAGAGATTTTCGAGAGCCCGCGCGCCCCGCTCCCGGTCCCGGTCCGAATCTCCGGAGGACGTCATCACGAAGTGTGTCGCCCGGGAGAGAGATGTGACCGGCTCCCGAAGCGGCCCGGAGGGAAGGAGATCGGAGAGCCGGGCCGGACGCTCGGCCAGAAAGGCCGGAAGAAAGACCAGGGAGACGGGCGGTATCACCTCCAGGGACTGGAAGCCGTCGTCCAGAATCGCCACATCGCAAAGCCCTTCCAGCATGGAGACCCCCCGTCTCCGGTCCCGGGCCACCGCGACCGGAACCCCGGGGAGACGCGCAGCATAGAGGGCGGGTTCGTCCCCCGACTCCTCCGGGGGAACAAGGGGCCCCTCCCCCCGGCTGACGAAGAGATCCCGGTCGGGATGGATGCGTCCGTATCCCCGGGAGACGATCCCCGGGCGTTTTCCCCGGGCCAGGATCCGGCGGCAGAGGGCCAGAACCAGCGGGGTCTTCCCCGTTCCCCCCGCCTCGATGTTTCCCACGGAGAGGACCGGAAAGCCGAAGCGCGTTCGCCCGAGGAATCCCGACGCGTAGCCCTTCCGGAACAGGGAGGTCCCCAGGGCGTAGAGGAGCGAGAGGGGAAGGGCTGCTGGACCGAGGGGCCTCATCGACACTCCGGATAACGAGCCGGAGAGGACGAAAAGAGGCAGGAGAAGGGGAATACGAAGGAGGCACCCCGACCGGAAAAGAGTCTCCCGGATCCCGCGGAGCGGCCCCCGTGGGGATCCCCGAAAAAGGGGGGCTCGTGAGAAGCGATCCGGGCCTCCCTTAAATCCGGACTCCGGGGATTTTCTCCGGTCCGCTCTTCCCCCGATATTCCGGATCTCATCTTTGCGTTTGCGCTTTCCCGGGCATTGACTTCACATTGACTCTCATCCAGGCTCCCATGATTTCCCCTTCCGATCAGGATGGACGCTTCCAATCCGAAACGCCCCCTTTCCGGGAAAAATATTATGTCCGCATGGAAATTTGAAGAGCCCCCCTCCTGCAGGCCCGCTCCGGTTCCCCGATGACCTTCTGGGACAGCGGGCAAGAAATGCGGGTTCGGACAGGATCAGGAGTTTCGATGGGCGTCGGTTTCTTTTTAGACGACATCCCTGTGACAGGTGAATGAGCGCGGAGGATTTGTCCGAACATTCATAGCAAAAGGGCAATCCTTCCGATCCCCGGACGGCCGACGGCTCCCACATGCTCCCGGGCGGAATCCTGATCCGCAAAAGCGATGTGAGGATTCGGCTGTTTTTGGCGATGACTTCCTGCCCTTCCCTGGAACGGGGATGCCCTCGACTCCTGTTCCATGCCTCCCAAAACTCCGGCTCCCGACCCGAAGAAGCGGGACAAAACAATACTAAGCCGATTCCTGCTCATCCACCCAAAAATCGGACTGAAATCATGGAGGGTGATCCGCTTTCCCTCCCTCCGGACCTTAAAAAGCTCGAGATCCGGGAGAAAATCCTCAAATACCTGAAGGACAGGGTATCAGAATTTTTTGGAATTCCGGCCTGCTTCAAAAGGCCCTTGGCGGTAACCAAACGGCGAGAAGAACCTGGACGGGCCCCGGGGGAGTTCCCGACAGATCCAGGAGTTCCAGGATCAATCCGCTCAACCTTTCAAGGAGAATCCCGGTCGTTTCCAAGACCCTTGACGACTAGGCCACTTCCAGTCCCAACCTCTTTCCCATCGCCCGAAACACCTTCTCCAGAGAAGAAATTGTCGGATTGGTGCCGGATCGCTCCCAACGCTGGATCTGCTGATAGGAAACTCCGGATTTTCCGGCAAGCTCTTCCAGAGTCATTCCCGCGGCCAGGCGCGTCTTTTTCACCAAAATGGGAATCGCCACCTTGGGATCCGGTTCGATCCAGTAGACATCTTTTTTTTTGGTGGTTCGAGTCGGATCAGGAATGTCGTCTCCATGATCGAGCATGGAACCGAGAACGCCGGTCAGGGCCTCTCTGGCATTTTTCTTCGCCTCTTCCAAGGTGTCCCCTTCCGTGAGAACGCCTGTCAACGGAGAGAGTCCCTGAACCAAAAAGTACTCGTGGCCCTCTTCCTCCATCTTCTCTATTCGTACTGGCCAAGACAATTTCATCGTAGCCTCCTATTCTCGGATTCCGGCATCTCTCAAGATTGCGCGAGCCGTTCCCATCCTGAGGTCTGCTCCCTTGTGAACCGGGACTGAAATGGAATGGGGATTCCCGACCTTTTTGAAAATATGATGTGATCCCTCGATCCGGTCCAACATCCACCCGTTCTCTTTCAACAGTTTGATCAGGTCTCGGCTCTTCATCAGTCAAGCATACATCATAAATGATGTAAATACAAGGTAACTGGTAAGGCTCAGGTCCCCCCAAGACCAAGGCGCAGGATGCGCGGACGCCTCGTCGGAGACGGGATGTCAAGGGGGGATCGCATCGTTTTGGTGGAGGAGCCTTCTAAAACGTTGTGCGTCGGAGGGGAGAAAGGGGCTCCCCATGATGGATTTGGGGAGTCCGGATCCGGCATCGCGGGAGCGTTTTCTGTGGGTTCCGGTATCGCTTTTGATGGTGAGGAAGATCGGGGCCCCCCCCCGAT
>JAKBXW010000050.1 GCA_021840555.1 Nitrospirota bacterium | reverse complement strand
AGTCTGGTCCGGTATAGTGGTTCCAGTCGATAAGACCGGTTTCTTCGTTGACGGGACCGACTCCGACGATGCTTGATTCTTCGCTCCGTTGAAGAATGGCGCATGTCTTGTCGAAGAGGTCGTGGGGAGGGGGAAGGTTGGCCACGAGGGCATTGATCTCGGAGAGAGCCTGGTAATAGTTTTTGAGGGTCAGGATCGTTTCATCCGTTTTCCGGTTTTCTCGCAGGCGGTCGAGATTGTCAATCGAAAAGGAGATATTTCGTGTCACCTCGGAGAGAAGCTGGTCCATTTCCTTTCCAAAAAAGTCCGTGAAAAGGGAAAAGACGATCAAGACACCTGCCGGAGACCCTCCCCGGCAGATGGGGTAAACGGCCACCGCACGAATCCCCTGCTCTCGAATTTCTCTCGGAGGGTTTGTCCCACCGGATGGTTCAGATAGTCGTTGAGAATCATCCGTTTCCCGGATCGAAGGACCTGTCCGGTCATGGTACCGGACGGAGAAAAGTTCGGAGGTGATCCAGACAGATTGCCGTCCATCCTTCCTCTTAATAGTGAGACGCCCGGCCAGACCGGAAAAGAACCGGCCGCAGGACTGCTTCCGGAGGACCGCCCCGTTTCGAAGAACCGGAGAGGGGAGATCCCGGAGCCAGGGGGTCTCCGGTCCGGTGAACCGGGCGTACTCCTGATCGACGGGAACGGGCGTTCCCGAAAGAGAGAGCGCTTTTTTGGCGAAGGCCCGGTCATGGCGGTCCGGAGAAATCGGACCTCGAATGTTGTCCGGGATCGAAAAGAAAAACAATGCTCATCCCGGAGGATCTGTAGAAGGGAGGTTAATCGAAAATCGCAAATATCAGTCTGATAGGGAGGGGTCGATGGAGTACCCGGTCATTATCGAGAATGGCGAAGAGGAGATCGGCTTTGTGGTGACGTGTCCCAATAGGAAACGGAAGAGAATGTGCTGGAAAAATATCAAGGACGCCATTTCCCTATTACCTGGCAGGAATCGAGGGCTTGAAATGCATCGGGGGATAGTGGAGGGGATGTTTGCGAGAGAAAGAGAGCAATTTGTTTATATGTCTTGAGATTACCTCGTCCTGGCCGGTTCCTCTTACATGTTGCCCTCCGGTGACTGACATTAACCGGATAACGCAAGGGAAAATTTGGAGGGTCCGCCAAAAATCGAACATAGAGGAGGCAGGATCATAAAGGTTTGTTTCGTAATGGTATTAAGCATTGATGAAATATGGTGGAGCTGACGGGGGTCGAACCCGTGACCTCAAGACTGCCAGTCTTGCGCGCTCCCAACTGCGCCACAGCCCCATCTGGTTGGATGCCGATGAACACCGGCAAGAGTCATCCTAGCAGATACCCCGGTCCGATTCAAGGGATTCCAAAAGGGTTTGAAAAAAAACATTGACACCGGTCCAGGGCCGCGCTAGTATTGAATTCAATCTCTCTGGTGGAGTGATTTGAGACTATTGCAACCACCTTAAAAAAAAGTGCTAAAAGTCCAGGAATACTCGATATATTCGATTAACCCTGTGCTGAATGGCACTGGGTTTTTTTTTGTCTTCAATCCAGGAGGATTTGATGGCCAAGAGCCACTACCTGTTCACGTCCGAATCAGTCACCGAAGGACATCCGGACAAAATGTGCGACCAAATTTCCGACGGCGTCCTCGATGCGATTCTCTCCCAGGATCCCATGGGCCGGGTGGCCTGCGAGACCCTGACCACCACCGGGCTCGTCCTGCTGGCCGGAGAAATCACGGCCCGCCACAATGTCCAGTTCGACGAAGTGGCACGGGAGGTCGTCAAGGATATCGGATATACGGACTCCGAGTCGGGGTTCGACTACAAGACCTGTGCAGTCATGACAACGATTCATTCCCAATCCCCGGACATCTCGATGGGGGTCGATACCGGCGGGGCCGGCGACCAGGGTCTGATGTTCGGCATGGCCGTCGACGAGACGGAAGAACTCATGCCGATGCCGATCCTTCTGGCCCATCGTCTGACGCGACAGCTTTCCTACCTCAGGAAGTCGGGGGTTCTTCCCTATCTGCGGCCCGACGGGAAGGCCCAGGTGACGCTTGAATATGACGGAGATCTTCCGGTGGCGATCGACACCATCGTTGTTTCGACCCAGCATGCCCCGGAAATCACGCAGGAACAGATTTACAGCGACGTGATCGAAAAAGTCGTTCGCCCTGTTCTTCCGGAGAACCTTTTGGAAAGCCGTCCCGTAACTTTCCACATCAATCCGACCGGTCGCTTCGTCACCGGAGGCCCTCACGGCGACGCCGGCCTGACCGGTCGCAAGATCATCGTCGACACCTATGGCGGTGCAGGGCGTCATGGAGGAGGAGCCTTCTCCGGCAAGGATCCCACCAAGGTCGATCGTTCGGCCTGCTACATGGCCCGCTACGTGGCGAAGAACATTGTCGGAGCGGGTCTTGCCAAGAGATGCGAAGTCCAGATCGCTTATGCGATTGGCGTCGCCGATCCCGTTTCTGTGCACGTGAACACCTATCAGACGTCGCCAGTCTCGGATCGCCTTATCGAGACGGTGGTCAGGGAGCTTTTTCCCCTGACGCCCAAGGGGATCATTGACCACCTGAAGCTTCGGCGTCCGATTTATCGCAAAACAGCCTCTTATGGCCACTTCGGCCGGACTGAGGAGGACTTTACCTGGGAGAAACTCGACATGGCCGAAAGCCTCAGACGGGAAACCGAACGACTGGCCTGAAATCATGATGCAAACATTTATAAGCAGACGGGAGATCTGAATGAAGCATGACATCAAGGACAAAAAGCTGGCGAACATGGGCGCCGCCCGGATCGAATGGGCAGGACGGGACATGCCCGTTCTGGCGGATATTGCAAAGGATTTTGCGAAATCGAAGCCCCTCAAGGGGGTAAAGGTTGCCGCATGTCTCCATGTGACCAGCGAGACGGCCAACCTGATGAAGACCCTCAAGGCGGGCGGGGCCGATGTCATGCTTTGCGCCTCCAATCCCCTCTCGACCCAGGACGACGTCGCCGCCTCTCTCGTGGTCAATGACGGAATTCCCGTCTTCGCCATCAAGGGAGAGGACCACGAGACATATTACAGCCATATCCGGGCGGTTCTCGAAGCCAAACCCCAGATCACGATGGATGACGGGGCGGATCTCGTCTCCATGCTCCACTCTGATCTCAAGTCCCTTCTGCCTCATGTCATCGGCGGGACCGAGGAAACCACCACAGGCGTCATCCGCCTCAAGGCCATGGCGAAGAACAAGGTCCTCGGATATCCTATCGTCGCCGTCAACGACTCCGAAACGAAACATCTTTTCGACAACCGGTACGGGACAGGACAGTCCACGCTCGACGGAATCATGCGTGCCACCAACCGGCTCTTTGCGGGATCGACGGTCGTCGTCTGCGGATACGGATGGTGCGGACGAGGAATCGCCCGGCGTGCCTCGGGGATGGGCGCCAAGGTCATCGTCACCGAGGTCGACCCGATCAAGGGCCTCGAGGCGGCCATGGACGGATTCGGTGTGATGCCGATCCGGGAGGCGGCCAAGGTGGGAGACTTTTTCATTACCGTCACGGGAGACATCAACGTGATCGCCAAGGATGCCTTCAAGGTGATGAAGGACGGAGCCATCGTCTGCAATTCCGGCCACTTCAACGCCGAAATCGACATCCCGGCCCTTGAGAAGCTTGCGGTCAGGAAGAATCCGCTCCGGAGCTTCGTCGAGGAGTACGTCATGAAAGACGGGCGCCGCATCATGCTTCTGGGGGAAGGCCGTCTCATCAACCTCGCCTCAGCTGAAGGCCATCCCGCCCAGGTGATGGACATGAGTTTTGCGAACCAGGCCCTCGGAGCCGAGTTCATCGTCAAGAACGCCAAAACCCTTCCCAAGGATGTTCTGACGATCCCGAAGGAAGTCGATCGTGAGATCGCACGGAGAAAGCTGACAGCCCTCGGGATCGGAATCGACACCCTGACGCCGGAGCAGGAGCGCTATCTGGCGTCCTGGGAGCAGGGGACCTAGGAGAAGGCATGAATATCAGCGTCAACGGAAAGTCCGAAACGGTGGGTCCGGGGAGCACGGTCGCTTCTGTGCTCAAGGCCAAGGAGCTGGATCCCGCCCTCGTGTCGGTCGAGCATAATGGAAAAATTCTGGAAAAGTCCGATCTCGACGGGGTCATTCTGTCGGAAGGGGACGAACTGGAGATTCTATTTTTCATGGGAGGTGGCGCGGCCTGATCCGGGCGGCGCCATACCCCCGAAGGAACGAAGATCTTGACAACTCAGCAAATGGGAGGGGCTCCGGCCTCTCCCCTTCTCGATCTGATCGGACGGACACCCCTTGTTCCTCTCTCGAGAATCAGCTTCGATCTCGGCCGGACGATCCTGGTCAAGCTCGAGTTGCGGAGTCTCGGCGGAAGCATCAAGGACAGGCCTGCCCTTTTCATGATCGAGGATGCCCGGAAGAATGGGAAGCTCAGACCGGGAGCCCTCATAGTCGAGGCGACAAGTGGTAATATGGGAATAGGGCTTGCCCAGATTGCCATTCTTTTCCGTCATCCCGTCACCATCGTCATGCCTGAGGGAATGAGCCAGGAGCGGGTCTCCCACCTGAAAGCTCTCGGGGCGACCGTCGAGCTCACCCCATCGGCGGGGGGAATGCAGGCGGCCATCGATCGGGCAGAAGAAATCATGAAAGGAATGCCGGGCGCTTTCATGCCCCGCCAGTTTGAAAATCCGGCCAATCCCGAGTCGCACTACCGGACGACCGGCCCGGAAATCGTCGAAGCCCTGGGAACTCTTCCGGACGGCTTTGCCGCAGGTGTCGGAACCGGCGGGACGATTTCTGGGGCCGGACGCTTTTTCCGGGAGAAGAACCCGGCAATGCCGATATGGGCCCTGGAGCCGGAGGGCTCGGCGGTCCTTTCCGGGAAGGGCCCCGGTCCGCACAGGATCCAGGGGATCGGCGCCGGTTTCGTCCCTAAGATCCTCGACCGGTCGGTGATCTCGAAGGTCCTGACCGTGACCGACCGTCAGGCCATCGACATGGCCCATCGTCTCGCCCGGGAAGAGGGAATCATGGCCGGCATCTCGTCGGGGGCCAATGTCGTCGGGGCCATGGCCCTTGCCCGGACTCTCCCCGAGGGGGCTCGGGTGGTCACGGTCGTGTGCGACGGATATGAACGCTACTTTTCGATAGAAAAATATCTCTCTCTTTAGGGGGCGCTTCATGGAATTGAACGAGGAACGAATCGAGCGCTATTCCCGCCACATTCTCCTGCCGGAGGTTGGGGGAAAGGGCCAGCAGCGGCTTCTTGCCTCCCGGGTCCTGATCATCGGCGCCGGGGGGCTGGGAAGTCCGGCGGCATTGTACCTGGCGGCCGCCGGGGTCGGAACCCTCGGCATCGTCGACATGGATGTGGTGGACCTCTCGAATCTTCAGCGGCAGATTATCCACACCACAGGGGATCTTGGTCATGCCAAGGTCCTGTCGGCCGAGGAAAAGATCCGGGACCTGAATCCCGACGTCACGGTCCGGACCTATCCGTATGCCCTCACCGCCGCCAATGCGCGGGAGATCGTGGCCGACTACGATGTCATCCTGGACGGAACGGACAACTTTCCGGCGAAGTTTCTGATCAACGATCTGGCCGTCCTCTCGAAAAAACCCCTCGTCCACGGCGGAATCCTCCGTTTCGTGGGGCAGGTTCTGACCATCCTTCCCGGCGAATCCGCCTGCTATCGCTGTCTTTTCAGGGAGCCGCCGCCGGCTGGCGCCGTTCCAACCTGTTCCGAGGCGGGAGTCCTGGGGGTCATCGCTGGGGTAATCGGCACCATCCAGGCCACCGAAGTCCTGAAAATTCTTCTCGGGAAGGGCGATCTTCTCTCAAACCGGCTTCTCACCTACGATGCCCTGACGACGACCTTCAGGCCGGTTTCGGTTCGTCGGAGCCCCAAATGCCCCGTATGCGGGGATCATCCTTCGATCACGGAGTTAATCGATTATGAACAGCCAGTCTGCACCACACCAGGAATCTGAACAGACCCGGGGGGAGGGGGCCAGTGCCTCCTCTCCGAAGGAGTCGAAGATAAAGGGACTGAAGTGTCGTGAATGCGGCCGTCTCTACCCGGCCGTGGCGATTCATATCTGCGAATTCTGCTTCGGTCCTCTCGAAGTCGACTACGACTATGCGGCGATCGGACGAAGAATCTCACGTCGCTCGATCGAGGAGGGATCAAAATCCCTCTGGCGCTATCACGAGCTTCTTCCGGTCACAGGTGCTCCTACCGTAGGCCTCCATGCCGGCATGACCCCCCTGATCCACGCCAAACGGCTCGGCAGGATTCTGGGTCTCGACAATCTTTATCTGAAAAACGACACCGTGAACCATCCCACTCTCTCTTTCAAGGACCGGGTCGTGGCTGTCGCCATGACGCGCGCCCGGGAGCTTGGATTCGACACGGTCGCCTGCGCATCGACGGGCAATCTTGCGAATTCCGTTTCGGCCCACGCCGCCAGTGTCGGAATGAAGTGCTTCGTTTTCATCCCCCACGACCTGGAGGCGGGAAAGATCCTGGGCAATCTCATCTATAATCCGACGGTGGTTGCCGTCCGGGGAAACTATGACGATGTGAACCGGCTCTGCAGCGAAATCGGGGGAGAATATCCCTGGGCCTTCGTCAACATCAACATTCGCCCCTATTACGCCGAGGGATCCAAATCCCTGGCATTCGAAACGGCCGAACAGCTCGGGTGGCGCATTCCGGACCAGGTCGTGGTTCCGATCGCCTCGGGATCCCTTTTGACAAAGATCCGGAAAGGGTTTCAGGAGTTCGAGAAGCTTGGGCTCGTCTCTCCGAACGACCGTCTCAAGGTCAACGGGGCCCAGGCCGAAGGGTGTTCTCCGGTCTACCGGGCCTTCGTTTCGGGGAAAAACCATCTCATCCCGGTCAAGCCGAACACGATTGCGAAGTCCCTCGCCATCGGAAATCCTGCCGACGGCTTCTACTCCCTCGACGTGGTCTTCAAGTCGGGAGGGGCGATAGCCGCCGCGACCGATCCTGAAATCGTCGAAGGAATGAAGCTTCTTGCTGAAACGGAAGGAATCTTCGCCGAGACGGCCGGAGGGGTGACCATCGCCTCCCTCAAAAAACTGTGCGCGGAGGGACGTATCGGGCGCAAGGATCTGACAGTCGCCTATATCACCGGAAACGGCCTCAAAACGATGGAAGCCCTGTCGGGAGCTCTGCCGGAACCGGTCGGTATCGATCCGACCCTGGCCTCCTTCAGGAAGACAGTCAATCCCACGAACTAAAATCACCAGAGAAAGGAAGATCATGGCCGTAGTCGTTCGCATTCCAACGCCCCTCCGAAAGCTCACCGGAAACCAGAACGAGGTCAGGGAGGAGGGAGGGACGATCCGGGAGATCCTCAAGAATCTCGAGCTCCACTATCCGGGAATCGGAGAGCGTCTGGCGGACGAGAGCGGGGAATTGCGCCGTTTCATCAATGTCTACGTCAACGAGGAAGATATCCGTTTTCGTGAGGGACTCGATACGCCGATCAAACCGGGTGATGAGGTGTCGATCATTCCGGCCATTGCGGGAGGAGCGGCATGACCCAGATGAGACTTCACCTGACCTTTCCGGAGGAACGCGTCAGGGATCCGATCATCTATGAGATCTGCCGGAAGTTTCCCGTGGTGGTCAATATCCGGAGGGCGGACATCTCCCTCGACAGCGGGTGGGTCGAACTCGAGATGGACGGAGAGCTTGCGGATATCGAACGGACCGTTCTGTATCTGAGGGAACGGGGCGTTCATGTGGACCCCCTCGAAAAGAGCATTCTCGAGGGGTAGGAGGGGTTCGATGACATTTCGCGAAGATCAGATTTCCCGATATAGCCGACACATCATTCTCAAGGAGGTCGGAGGCCGGGGACAGGAGAAGCTCCTTGCCTCCCGGGTCCTTATCATCGGGGCAGGAGGACTGGGGAGTCCTGTCGCCATGTACCTGGCCGCAGCGGGGGTCGGGACCATCGGTCTCGTTGACATGGACGTGGTGGATGTATCTAACCTCCAGCGCCAGATCATGCATTCCCAGAAAACTGTCGGGATCCCGAAGGTCCTCTCCGGAGCCCGGACTCTCGAACGGATGAACCCCGACGTAAAGGTCATCCCCATCCAGGACCGGCTGACGGCCGAGAATGCGATGGAGATGTTTTCCGATTATGACGTGATCGTCGACGGGTCGGACAACTTCGGAACACGCTACATCGTCAACGATGCGGCATTCTTCCTCCGGAAAACGCTGGTCTCCGGGTCGATCCTCCGGTTCGAGGGCCAGGTGACCGTTCTTGAAGGGCATACCGACGCCCCCTGCTACCGCTGTCTCTATCCCGAGGCTCCTCCTCCGGGACTGGTTCCTTCCTGTTCGGAGGCAGGGGTTCTGGGTGTTCTGGCGGGAACGATAGGAACGCTCCAGGCGGCGGAGGTGGTCAAGAAGATTCTCGGGATCGGAGAGCTTCTGAAAGGTCAGCTACTCCTTTATGATGCCCTTTCCATGAGCTTTCGCAAGCTGCGAGTTCCAAAGGATCCGAAATGCCTCCTTTGCGGCCCTGCTCCGACAATCACCACAGTCTCAGGCTCTTCCGAATGGGTATGCCAGGTTCCCGCCCCCTGAACCGGGAAATCCTTCTTCCGGCCTCCCTTTCGAAAGAAATTCTGGTTCACTGTCTTTCGGTCCGTCCGGAGGAGGGGTGCGGACTTGTCGCTGCGGACAGTTCGGGGAGGGCTGTGGCGGTCCTTCCCATCACCAATGCCCTTCATTCTCCGGTCAGATACCAGATGGAGACGCGGGAACAGTTCGACGCGATGAAGCGTCTCCGCCGGGAAGGCTGGTCTCTCTGGGCCATCTTCCATTCCCACCCCCATTCCGAGCCGGCGCCGTCACCGACCGATATCCGCCTGGCCTTCTACCCCGATTGTCTTTATATTATCGCTGGTCTGGGCACCGACCCGCCGATCCTCCGATGCTTTTCGATCGTGGATGGGAAAATTTCCGAGCATATCCTGAGGATCGTTCCGGATTCGGTCACGAATCTTGATTGACCGCCGGCCGGGACTGGAATATTCTTTCCCTGCCGAACGAGGGGAGGGAATTCCCAATAAGCCGGAGGACCCATGCCAAAAAAGATTCTTCTGATCGAGGATGACCCGGATATCGCAGGGCTCATTCTTCACTACCTCAAAGCGGAGCATTTCGATGTTGAGCATGTTTCCGACGGAAGTGCCGGCTTCGCCGCCGTGAGGAGAACGCGCCCCGACCTCGTTCTTCTCGACCTCATGCTTCCGGGTCTCGACGGGTTGGCCGTAAACCGCATGATCAAGCAGGATCCAAAGATCGCGGCGACTCCCGTGGTCATCGTCACGGCCAAGGGGGAGGAGACCGATCGTGTTGTGGGACTCGAAATGGGGGCGGACGATTACGTGGTCAAGCCGTTTCATCCCAAAGAGCTCGTGGCCCGGGTCAAGGCTGTCCTTCGGAGGCGCGAAGCCCTTGCCGCTCCCGCCGACAGGCTTTCGATCGGCCCCGTCTCCATCGATGCCGCACGCCATGAAGCCCAGTTCGAAGGGGTTCCGGTGGCGCTCACCGCCAAGGAATTCGATCTGCTTTTCGCCCTTATGCGCCAGGCGGGACGGGTCATGGACCGTAATGCCCTTCTCGATACTGTCTGGGGGGGGGACTACGAGGGCACCGACCGAACTGTCGACGTCCATGTCCGGCGCCTGCGGAAAAAAATGGGGAACACGGCCTCCTGGGTCGAAACGGTGAAGCAGATCGGGTATCGATTCCGGGAAGAGGGATAGGGTTCTGCATTGAGTTTCCAGACCTTCGTCCTTGCGGCAGGTGGCGCTTCCTTCCTGCTGGGACTTCTTTTCGGGGCTCTCTCAGGCCAGACGCTCCTTCGCATTCTTCTCTTTTCGGGAACGATGGCCGGCCTTCTTTTTTCCGTTAGGGCGATACGGCGCACCATCTCACGTCAAAGTGCCTCCGCGCTTCAAAATCCCCTGACCATCAAGGCTCAGGGGCTTTTCGACGACCTTTTTGATCCGATGCTCAACGGACTCATCCGCCTCCTCCGGGAAAAAAACGAGGTCTCGGGACGTCTTGCCGAAGTCGCGAGCCGTTTCGAGGGGGTCCTGGAGCACATGGTCGAAGGCGTGGCCGTCACCTCCCCGAATGCACAGATCCTTCTTGTCAACGCCGCCTTCGAACGGATCCTTGAGGTTTCGTCGACGGAGGCTGTCGGAAGCCGGTTGGGGCTTGTGATCCGGGACGTGGCCATTCACCAGCTCGTGGAAGAGGTATTCCGGACCAGGGCCAAGGTCGTTCGCGAAATCGAGTTTTCCGGAGCGGGGAAGAAGAAGACCCTGAATGTGGTGGCGACAGTGTCCGAAACGAAGGATGGGTCCGGGAAGAGCTATGGGATCTTTCTTTTCTACGACATGACGACTATCCGCGGGCTGGAACGCATGCGCAAGGACTTTGTGGCCAATGTCTCCCACGAAATCCGCACCCCCCTGACCTCCATCCGCGGCTATGCCGAGGCACTGACCGATGGAGCCCTCTCCGATCCGGAGCTTTCCCGGAAGTTTCTTGGGATCATCTCCGATCAGGCCGACAGGCTTTCGCGGATGGTGAACGATCTCCTTGAGCTCTCCCGCCTCGAATCGGGGACTGTCGAATTGCGGCTTGGCAAAATTGATCTCGGGGTTCAGGTCGACCGTATGAGGGAGGTCTTTTCATCACGTCTCGAGGATCGACAGATGCAGTTGAAGACCGACTTTCCCCGCCCCTTTCACTACGTGTCCGACGAATCCCTGATCGAACTCGTCCTTACCAACCTGCTCGACAATGCCGTCAAGTACTCACCGCCAGGCCGGGAGATCCGGATCCAGGCCCGGCAGAAGGAGGGGATGGTGACGGTCGGCGTTGTCGACAACGGGCCGGGGATCCCGCGCGAGGAACTGCCAAGAGTCTTCGAGCGCTTTTATCGTGTGGACCGCTCACGGAGCTCAAGTGTCTCGGGGACAGGTCTCGGGCTTTCGATTGTCCGACATGTGGCAACGATACTGAAGGGACGCGTCGAGATCAGGAGCGAGTCCGGCGAAGGGACGACAGTCTTGTTGCATCTTCCACAGAAAGGCCTTCCTACTTCGATTCTCCCGTCCAATTTGTGAGGCTTTTCCTCCCGGAGGAAAAGACGCTACGATCGGAAGCCATGCCATGAAGGCCTTTTGCTCTTCTTCGCCTTCAGAACCTCCCCAAACTGAAAAAACCTGTCTGAATCGACTCAAAATGAAGGTTCGGTTGATGTTTCCCCTGCCTTTTGTTACGGTGGGCAACGATGGTTGTCGACCGATACTCTTTGAAGGAGGTGATCCATGCGTCTGGGTATGATCGGATTGGGAAGGATGGGTGGCAATATGGTCCGCCGTCTCAGAAAGGGCGGAATCGACGTGGTTGCCTACAGCCACACGGCCACGGCAGTCGAGGCGCTGAGCCGTGAAACGGGTTGCGTTGGAGCGACCTCTCTCTCCGACCTGGTGGAGAAACTTCCGTCCCCTCGAATAGTCTGGCTCATGATCCCGGCAGGGGCGACCGACGCGCAGATTCAGGCGCTCGTTCCCCTCCTTGCGAAGGGGGACATCCTGATCGATGGGGGGAACTCCTATTACCATGACGATATCAGGCGGGCCCGCGAGCTTTCACCCAGGGGAATCCACTATGTGGACGTGGGAACGAGCGGCGGGGTCTGGGGACTTGAGCGGGGCTATTGCCAGATGATCGGAGGAGAGGCGGAGGTGGTGTCCCTGCTCGATCCGGTCTTCCGGGCGCTTGCTCCTGGACGCCAAGCGGCGCCTCCGAATCCCGAACGCTCGAATTTGGGCCGCAAGAGCACGGCGGAGGAGGGATATCTCCACTGCGGTCCTGCTGGCGCGGGCCATTTTGTCAAGATGGTTCACAACGGGATCGAATACGGGCTGATGGCCGCCTATGCGGAAGGATTCAATATCCTGAAGAACGCCAATATCGGAAAGAGATCCCATGACGTCGATGCTGAAACGGCACCGCTCCGGAACCCGGAGCTGTATGCCTACGACATGAAGATCGACGACATCGCCGAGCTCTGGCGTAGAGGCAGCGTCGTGGCCTCGTGGCTGCTTGATCTTTCTGCTTCGGAGCTCGCCCGGGATCCCGATCTTTCAGCCTTTCACGGCCGGGTTTCCGATTCGGGCGAAGGCCGATGGACGGTTTCGGCGGCCATCGACGAAGGCGTTCCCGCGCCTGTTCTGGGAACTGCGCTCTTTTCGAGGTTTGCCTCCCAGGGGAAGGCCGACTTCGCCGACAAGATCCTGTCCGCCATGCGCCATGCCTTTGGTGGCCATGTGGAAAAACCCTCATAAGCGAGCAGGGAGGGGGGCCTTCCCCCTCCTTTTTTCTTCCCGCCTTTTATTTCGAGCGTCTCTTCCTTTCCCGGGTACTCCAAATTAAAAACGAGAACTGAAAAGTCAAACCGAGACAACGCTATTTCTTTGTTGACACCTTTTTTGTTGTGCGTTATTATTTACATGTTCAAAATTATAGATCAAAAAGTTTATTTTTTTAATCAGACCGATATCGGGAAGGAGCCTTTGTGAATAGCCTTTGCCTGGAATTGGAAGACCGCTCTTTTTTGACCCCGTCGGCACCCATGGGAGGCGTCCTGTTGCCGGATTCCGGCCATGGTCTTGTGATGGGAAGGATTGTGGCTGAAGAGTCGGCCATAGAGGAGGCGGCCCGAAAGATCGTAGGCGCCAAAAATCCGACGGTTTTTCCGGGTCCTCTCGTGCTCTGGAAGTCGACCCCGGATTCTGTCCGGATGGCGGAAGCGGTTTCGCGGCTGGCGAGGGCGGGGGGCATGAAGGTCATCCCCATGGCCGACTATCGCCCCAAATACCCAAAGATCAATCCTGAAGAGGAGATCAATCCCAGCCACCCCAATCTAACCATCTGGCACAACAAGATCGATGTCTGTCTTTTTGTGGGTGTCCACTGCCACTACTCGAATATCGCCCTCAAGATCATCCGGGGAGGGAGCAGCTGCTACACCATCGCCCTCTGTTCCTATGCCGGTGACGACGAGGCTCATCTAACGATCCGGGATCTCACTCCAGAAACGGTCGATCGAATTG
>JAKBXW010000049.1 GCA_021840555.1 Nitrospirota bacterium | reverse complement strand
CCGATCTGGGGGGTGGTGGGCCGGCGGGGGATCGGTCACGATCCCTCTGTACACCGGCGGCCAGATCAGGGGGCTGACCGAACGGGACATGGAAAAGGCCCGTGAACGGAAATACGGGATCTCCGACTGGTCTCACAACATCCGCTACCAGGTCGTCCGGGCCCGGGCCCGGACGCGCTCGGATCTCGCCGACATCCGGGCCTACACCGAGGCGGTGAAGGAGGCGAAGCTGGCGCTGGTCCTGGCCAACAAGCGCTATTCCGCCAACCTCATCTCCATCGTCGACCTCACACTTGCCGAGGTCTATCTCCTCAACACCGAAGCGGCTCTGGCCACCTACCAGTACCGCTACCAGGTCGACCGGGCCACGCTCCGCTTCGCCGAGGGGGTCGACTACCTGACCTACCTTCCCGAGATCCGGAAAAAGGTGGTGGGACACGATCCTGTGGCGCGGTGACGAGTTGACCGGATTTTGCCCCTCTTGCTATTGTTGACCGAAGGCGCAGGTTGGAAGAGGGCCTGGGGAGAGTCTATCGTGAAGGGGGAGGATTGCGCGTGGAGAAGGTGATCATACTGGGAACGGGACCGGCGGGACTGACGGCCGCCCTTTACACGGCGCGGGCCTTTCTGTCGCCGCTGGTCCTGGAGGGACCCCAGGCGGGGGGGCAGCTTACGATCACGACCGAGGTCGAGAACTTTCCGGGATTCCCGGACGGGATCACCGGGCCCGAGCTGATCGAGCGGATGCGGGCCCAGGTTCTCCGGTTCGGGGCCAGAATCGAGCAGGCGGTAATCGACCGCGTCGAGCGGCGCGACGGCGGGGGCTTCCGGGTGACGACCGACGAGGGAAAGATCTACGAGAGCTGGACCGTGATTGTCGCGACCGGAGCCTCGGCCAAGTTCCTGGGGCTTCCCTCGGAGAAAGCCCTGATGGGGGCCGGCGTCTCCGCCTGCGCCACCTGCGACGGATTCTTTTTTCGGGACAAGGAGGTCGTCGTGGTGGGGGGCGGGGACACGGCGCTGGAGGAGGCCCTTTTCCTGACCCGATTTGCCACGACCGTGACCGTCATTCATCGCCGGGACACCCTGCGCGCCTCCAAGATCATGCAGGAGAAGGCCTTCGAAAATCCGAAGATCTCCTTTCTCTGGAACAAGGATATCCTCGAGGTCCTCGATGTTTCGAAGCAGCAGGTGACCGGGGTCCGGATCCGGGACACGAAGACCGGGGAGGAGTCGATCCACCCCTGCAGCGGCTTCTTCGTGGCCATCGGCCACAGCCCCAATACCGGATTTCTTCACGGTCTGGCCGAGACGGACTCCGTGGGGTATCTGAAGACGGTCTCCGGCGCAAAGACCAGCGTCCCGGGTCTCTTCGCGGCGGGAGACGTCTCCGATCCCGTCTATCGCCAGGCGATTTCTGCGGCGGGATCCGGATGCATGGCGGCGATCGATGCCGAACGCTATCTCGAGTCCTCCGGGGTGGAAAAGAGGTAGCGTCCCTTGAATCTTCTCAAAATTTTCGCGCTGGGGCTCTTTATGGGGCTTGTCTACCTGGGGGGGGGACCTCATCGCGAACAATGCCGCCTTCATCAACACGCCGGGGCCGCTGGCGCGTCTCCATGTCTATTTCACCCTTAACCGGGCCTGGACGACGGGCGGGTATCCTCTTCCGGAGGTCCATTCCCGCGTGTTCTACGGGGATACGGCCAAACTGGATGCGAACATCCGGTCAGCCATCGGGCATTTTCCCGGATGGAGGATCGAAAGGAAGGACGGAAGCCATCTTCTGATCCGGGTGGCCCCCTCCTTCTGGCATCATGGTTCCCGGATCGAGGTGACGCTTTCACCTGTCAGGGGAGGTCTCCGGTTGGACATGGTGGCGACTTCCCTCTCGACGTTTCCCGATCTGGGGGCCGACCGGAACGACATCCTGAACCTGTTTCACGAAATCGGAGACGAAAATGCCATTCATCCCCCGGTCTGACCGGAAATCATTGCTGACGGCCCTTCTTTTGGGAGGGCTCCTGTACGGATCTCCCGTTCTGGCCGCTCCTTTGCCCGGCTCTGGAGAGGCCTCTCCCGGACCCGTGACCCAGTATTCCTCCCTGGCCCTTCCGGTCAGCAATTTCGGATTCCGTGGAATCGCCCGTGACAAAGGGGGCGCCCTCTTTGTCGCCTCCTCCCTCAGAAACGGGATCTATGTCCTGCCGCCCTCCTGCCGGAGCGAGGACTGCGCGACCCTGATCCGGCTCGCCCCATCGCTGGGAGATCCGGGGGATGTGGTGGCCGACCCGGAGCGGGGCGGCGCCTATGTCCTGCTCCGACTGGGGGACCGGGTGACGTATGTTCCTCCCCGCTGCCTGTCGGAGTCATGCCTCCGGACCTTTCTTCTTCCGGAACGGCCGTCCTATCCCTTCCGGGCGGTCTACGACGCCGGAAGGCACAGTCTGGCCGTTCTGGACCGTCTGGCCAACCGGGTGGTCTTCGTGTCCGGAGACTGCTCCGGCCGCCATTGCCTTTCTTTCTTCCGGCTTCCGGCTTCCGGGCCTTCTTCGGGCCTCGCCTACGATCCGAAGCGGGGGGATCTCTGGGTGACATTCGGCCATTCGGGATCGATCGTCCGGATTCCGGGCAGCTGCCGCAAAGCCTCCTGCGCTGTCACCTATCCCGCCTCCGTGACAGGAGAGGCGCCCTCTGCCCCGGTGGTCTCCTCTTCCGAAGACCGCCTCTATCTTTCTCTCAGGAAGGGCTCGGCCCTGGGGTGGATTGATCTCGGAAAGAATCCCTCCTCCCTTCACATCCAGGAGCTCGAGCCGACATCGGGATCCATTTCCCGGCTCGCCGCCCTTCCCTCCGGCGGCGTCTTCCTCGTCACCGGCGGGGCCCTTCCCCACGCCGGATACTTCCGCCCATCGAAAGATTGTCCGGAAGGCTGCTTCGACCTTCGTCTCTTTCCTCTTCCAAACGGAACTCCGGTCTCCCTGTCGCCGGGGGGGCGGAAGGACCTCTGGATGACAGTCGACGATCGGGATGCCCTGTTCCGGATGAGCCTGGCCTGTGACCGCAAGGCCAGCACCCTGTCGAAGGCCTGCGTCGGCAAGGTGCCCTTCGAGAAGATCGAAACGCTCTACCATTCCCGGTACCATCAGGAGATCCAGGTCCCCCAGGAGCCCTCTCCCGACCTCTCCCATCCCTCCGACTGAGGGGGCGGGGGCGTCCGGAGAATTCTCCTTGCGATCCGGGACCGGGACAGTGTTTCAGAACACCGAACCGAAAGGAGATCCTCCATGCTCTCGAAAAAACGCTCCCTTGCGACACTCTCTCCCGAAGAACGCCTTCTCTCCGTCACCTACGGGAGCCGGGCCTTCTCCGGGGAGATTCCCCGCTTCGAAATCCCGGAGGAGGGGATGCCGGCCGAGGCGGCTTACCGTCTCATAACGGATGAACTGAATCTTGATGGCAATCCCGCCCTGAACCTCGCCACCTTCGTCACCACCTGGATGGAGCCCGAGGCCGAAAAGCTGATCGGCGACACCCTCAACAAGAATCTGGTGGACCAGGAGGAATATCCCCAGACCGGGGTGATCCAGGAGCGGGCTGTGAACATCCTGGCCCGCCTTTTCAACGCCCCGAGGGGGGAGTCCGGGGTCGGGACGGCGACGGTCGGCTCCTCGGAGGCGATCATGCTGGCCCTTCTCGCCCACAAGACGGCCTGGAAAAAAGCGCGTCTCTCCCGGAGCCTTCCCGACGACCGGCCGAACATCGTCGTCTCGAGCGGCGTTCACGTGGTCTGGGAGAAGTTTGCCCGGTATTTCGAGGTCGAGCTTCGAAAGCTTCCGATGGCCGGGGAGCGCTACACCCTCGATCCGGAGGCGGTGGCGGAGGCGGTGGACGAGCGGACGGTCTGTGTCGGGGCGATTCTGGGAACGACCTATACGGGCCACCTCGATCCGGTGGCGGAGATCGACCGGGTCCTTTCGGAAATCAAGGCGAAAAAGGGATGGGACATCCCCCTTCACGTCGACGGGGCGAGCGGCGGTTTCGTCCTCCCCTTCCTTAAGCCCGACCTCGTCTGGGATTTTCGTCTCCCCCACGTCCGCTCCATCAACGTCTCCGGCCACAAGTACGGCCTGGTCTATCCCGGGATCGGCTGGCTCCTTTTCAGGGAAGGAAAGGATCTTCCCGAGGAGCTGGTCTTCCGGGTCAACTACCTGGGAGGCGAGGAGTCGACCTACACCCTGAATTTTTCCCGGGGAAGCTCCATGATGCTGGCCCAGTATTATATGCTCCTCCGGTTGGGACGGGAGGGGTACCGGCGGATCCATGCCGTCTCTCTCTCCAACGCCCGCCTCCTTTCCAAGAGGCTTTCGGAGGACCGCCGTTTCCGGGTGGTCGGCCCGGCGGACCATCTTCCGATCGTGACCTTCTCGGTTGCTCCCGACGCGGGATTTTCCGAGACCGGCCTGTCGGAGAAGATCCGGGAGCGGGGATGGATCCTTCCCGCCTACACGTTGCCTCCCGATCTCACCCACCGGTCGGTCCTCCGGGTGGTGGTGAAAGAGAACTTCAGCCGGGACATGGTCGACCTTCTTATTGCGGATATAGACCGGGCGGCGCGCGCCCTCTCCGGATCGGGGACCCCGGGGCACAAGGCACGTCATCGCCCGGCAGTCTGCTGAATTTTTGGCGCCGGGCCTGGCCACGATCGTAAGGAGATTCGGATTTGCTGGAATTCCAGGATGAAAATTTATCTCCCCGCCACGACCGGGGGGTGATCACCCTGATCATCAGTATCGCCGCCCTGGTTTTTTCCCTTGGGACGTTGATCAGCGACGTGATCAGAAACCGCAACCTCCTGATCCACGATCTTCAGGTCGACGGGCAGGTCTTTCATCAGACCCTCATCCGGCTCAACCGGTTGCATTGCCTGCCGGATCGTCCTGCAGGGGAGATGCGGGAGGGAAGGTGCGGAGAATCCTCCTTTTTCGCGCCGGTCTCCAACGCCCGTGGGCGGGAGATTCTTCTCCAGCGGGCGGAATCCCTCGAGGGACGCATCGAAATCCTTCTCAAAAAACTCAATATGCCCGAATTCGGGTATATCACGCCCGTCGACTACCGGATTCTGGCCAAGGAGGAGATCCGGGATCTCAATTTCGAAAAGGCAAAGGTTTTCATCGACAAGGAAGTCCGGGAGATTGCGGTCTACCGGGGGCATCCGGGATACGTTCTCCGGTCGATCCACGCCGATCTCATGGAGGGATGGTACCGGGAGATTCTGGAAGGGAAAAAAAAGGGCCCTTCGAAAGGGGCTCTGTATTTCCAACGGGCGCTGGCCAAGGCACAGAGCCAGATTCGGGTTCTGCCGGTCAGGAACTATATGGTGATCTTCATCCTTCAGGAGGAGGGTTGCGCACGATGGATCGGACAAAGTCTTTTCTATGCCGCTGTCTCCGGAACGGGGGAGATCGATCCCTTCAGACAGTCCAGGGAGATCCTCGCCAACGAACCACAATCCGTTAAGCTTCTTCATCCGCTCAGGAACAATGCCGTTCTCTTCTCTTCAGGGAAGAGGCCGGTTGTCCTCTCGGCATGCACGGAGCTCTTCGACGAAATATGAGCCCTCCCCTGCGTTTCCCGACGGCGCCGGGTTCGGCGAAGGGACGTTTCACAGGCTCTACGGGCCACCTGTTCCTGAATACGGATGTCCGGAGATCGGATCGGAGATTTTGCGCACCGGACTTTCCGCTCCAACCCGCTCTCTTCGATTGTCAACGAAGGTGGAGATCGTGGCCCTATTCGACAGACACGGTTCTCTTCCCCGACGATTCTAGCAAAGCAAAAAATTGTTGCAATGAAAAACACGCCTTTTTTTAAATAATTTTAAGACTTATGTTTACGATTATTTAAAGTATAATAATTATTATTTTTTATGTATTTATTTCTCGGAATATTTCGGCTAGTATGTTAAAATCCTTCCGGATCATACCTCATGGGTATCATTCGGGACGCTGGATCTGAAAGTCCTTTCGACCCGATTGCTTCGGTTCGAAAGCGGTTGCGCGGGGACCGTCGGCCTCTTTCATCGGCCGTCAAGGAGGGCCTGTGCCAGGGCGCAAGACTCGCTGGGAAGAGGAGCATTACCGGTTTCAGGCGATTTTCGAGTCGTCCGTCGACGCCATCCTGGCCGTCGATCCCCGGCGTCGCATCGTCCTGGCAAGCCCCTCCGTCCGGAGGATTTTCGGCTACGACCCCTCCGAGCTTATCGGCCAGTCCATCGCCGTTCTCTATGCCCGCCACGAGGACTTCATCGAGCAGGGAAGGCTCCGGTACTCGACCGGGGCCTCCGAAAGTCTCGCACCCTATGAAGTGGAGTACCGCCGGAAGGACGGAACGACCTTTCCCGGGGAGGCCTCCGGGCGAAAGATCCTCTCCTCCCGGGGAAACGGAAAGATCGCCGGGTACATGGTCATGGTCCGGGACATCTCCCGGAGAAGGCAGCTCATGACCTCGCTGGCCCGGGAGAGGGAGCAGTGGTTCGTGACCCTCAAATCACTCGGGGATGCCGTCATCGTGGCAGACGGCCAGGGGCTGGTCTCCTTCATGAATCCCGTCGCCGAAACACTGACCGGATATTCCCTTCTCGAGGCCACCGGCCGTCCGGTGGAGGAGGTATTCCGGATCGAAAACGACGCGACCGGGGAGCGTGTCGACGACCCGGTCCGGCGTTGCCTGGCCGGAGCATCCCTTTCGGGGTCTGGCGTTCACACATCCCTTCTCTCCCGTGACGGTCGGAAGATTGCGATCGAGGAGACCGCCTCCCCCGTCCGGGACGCCGAACATCGGATCACCGGGGTCGTCCAGGTCTTCCGCGACGTGACGGAGAAGCGCGAAATGGAGCGCCGTCTCGCCTATCAGGCCCAGTTCGACCACCTCACCCGGATTCCCAACCGCGTCCTTTTTCACGACCGGCTCGACCAGGCCCTGGAGCGGGCCCGGCGCCAGGGGGGGCCGCTCGCCCTTCTGTACATGGATCTCGACAGCTTCAAGGAGGTCAACGACAGCCTGGGCCACCAGGCCGGAGACCTCGTTCTCCGGGAAGCCGCCTCCCGTCTTGTCAGTGTGACCCGGGGAGAGGACACGGTCGCCCGGATGGGCGGGGACGAGTTTACCGTCATCATGACCGGCTTCGACAGCCAGGCCGGGATCCTGGCCGCAGTCGGCCGGATTTTCGGAGAACTGTCCCGGCCGATCCGGATCGGAGGACAAGATCTCGTGGTCTCCGCCAGCATCGGGGTTTCCATCTATCCTCGGGACGGGCTGGAGGCCTCGGAGCTCCTCAGAAACGCAGACATCGCCATGTACAAGGCCAAAGAGCGTCGCTCGAACGCGGTGGAGTTCTTCTCGGGGGAGATGTCGGCCGCCCTCGACCGGAGGGTCTCCATGACCAATGCGCTCCGGCAGGCCCTTCTGAGACACGAGATCTTTCTCGAGTTCCAGCCGGTCGTCGACCTCGCCACAAAAAAACCCGTCGGTTTTGAAACCCTGGTCCGCTGGAACCATCCGGAAAAGGGCCTTCTGCTTCCGGGAGAGTTCATCGACCACGCCGAGTCGGCCGGACTGATCGGGAGCCTCGGGACCTGGGTTCTCCGGGAAGCCTGCCGGGAGGCCGTCCGGTGGACGGGGAGCCGGGCCTTTCTTTCGGTGAACGTCTCCGGACGCCAGCTTCAGGATTCCTCTTCCTTTGTCGCCTCCGTCCGCTCAGTCCTCCGGGAGACGAAGCTTCCGCCGGAGCGTCTCGAATTCGAGTTTTCCGAGTCGGTCTTTTTCCATAAGGACGCGGGAACCATTTTCTCCGAGCTTCGGGAGATCGGGGTGCGCCTGGTCATCGACGACTTCGGCAAGGGGTTCTCTTCCCTGGGTTCTCTCCGGCGGTTTCCGGTGGACCGGATCAAGATCGACCGGGAATTTGTGGCGGAGATTGGACGGGATCCCCGGACTACCGCCATTGTCCGGACACTCCTCGCCCTGGCGAAGGATCTGGATCTCTCCGCCGTCGGGGCGGGGGCGGAACGCGCCGATCAGGCCGCGTTTCTCAGGGAGAACGGATGTTCCCTGGCCCAGGGATTCCTGTTCTCGCCTCCCCTGGCCGCCGGTGCCCTGGCCCCGTTTTTCGAGAAGGATTTCCGCTTTCCCTCATCTGAATCATGTTGAAATCTGCCATTTTTTTCCGTTTCCCGGGCCTTCATCTCCCGCTCCCGTTCCTTGTATTTTTTTCCCTCACCCGCTAGTCTGGACGGGACATCCATTCGCGGACGTCCCCCTTGCTCCCCGGTTTCGCTCCGGAAGCCTACGCCAATCTAAAACAACCACGGCCGATGACCTGATGGGCCGGAAGCCGGGTTTTTCAATGCGATGACAGGAGGCCCATTGTGACGAATCCCCATCGACCCGTTCAGGCAAAACAGTCGGTCTCCCCGCTCACCGGACCTCTTCTGGCCGAAGGACGCCATCGGGTCCGGATTGAGCGGGTGTCCCCCTCCGTCGACGGAGGGCGATACCCGGTCAAGCGGATCTGCGGGGAGCCTCTCGCCGTCTTTGCCGATGTCCTGGCCGACGGACACGAACCCCTTCGGGTCCTCCTCGAGGTTCGGGACCCGGTTGAGAACTCCTGGCGCTCCCTTCCGATGATCCCCCGGGGAAACGATCTCTGGACCGCCGAGCTGTCCTTTTCCCGGGAAGGGATGGCCGGATTCCGGATCCGGGCCTGGATCGACGAGGTGGCCCACTGGCAGGACGGCCTCGGGAAAAAAGCCCGGGCCGGACTGCGGGAAGATCTGGAGACCGAACTTCAGGAAGGGGCGACGATCATCCGGCGCCATCTCGCCCGGGCCGGGAAGGGGGGCGGGACGGAGGAGCTCCTCCGGTGGCTGTCGCTCTGGGAGAGGGACGGGGACCTGGACCAGAGAGTCGCAATCGCGCTCGACTCCGGGAGGGGAGAAGAGGCCGGGTCCTATCCCGATCCCCGGTTCGTGAGCCTCTCCGATCCCTTTCCGGTTCACGTCGAACGGGAGCGGGCTCTCCGGGGAGCCTGGTACGAGTTCTTTCCGAGAAGCGCCGGAACAGTTCAGGGTCTCCACGGGACCCTTCGGGATGCCGCCCGCCGTCTTCCGGCGATCGCCGCCATGGGCTTCGACGTGGTCTATCTGCCGCCCATCCACCCGATCGGCCACGCCTTCCGGAAGGGACCGAACAACACGCCGGACGCCACGGGAGACGTTCCGGGTTCCCCGTGGGCGATCGGCTCTGACGAGGGAGGCCACACCGCCATCGACTCACGCCTGGGAACCCTGGAAGATTTCCGGGACTTTCTTGATGCGGCGAAAGGGCTGGGCCTCGAGGTGGCGCTCGACCTGGCCTTCCAGTGTTCTCCCGACCATCCCTACGTCAAAGCCCATCCCGAATGGTTCCGGAAGCGTCCGGACGGCTCGATCCACTACGCCGAGAATCCACCCAAGAAATACCAGGACATCTATCCCTTCGACTTTCTGTCGGAGGACTGGGAAGCCCTCTGGCAGGAGCTTCGGAGGGTTGTTCTCTTCTGGGTCGAAAAAGGGATCCGCCTCTTTCGGGTCGACAATCCCCACACAAAGCCTTTTCCCTTCTGGGAGTGGCTGATGGCGGAGGTCCGGGCGGTCGAGCCGCAGGTGGTTTTTCTCGCGGAGGCCTTCACCCGCCCCAAGGTCATGTACCATCTGGGGCATATCGGATTTTCCCAGTCCTACACCTACTTCACCTGGAGGAACACCAAGGAGGAGATCGTTTCCTATCTCACCGAACTCGTGACGCCGCCTGTCCGGGACTTCTTCCGTCCCAATCTGTGGCCCAACACCCCGGACATCCTGCACGACTATCTGCAGAAGGGAGGACGCCCGGCCTTCCTGGTGCGGCTCGCCCTGGCCGCGACGCTGTCCGCCTCCTACGGGATCTACGGTCCCGCCTTCGAATGGTGCGAGAACCGTCCCCTCCGGGAGGGGAGCGAGGAGTACCTTGACTCGGAAAAATACGAGATCCGTCACTGGCATCCCGAACCGGAGCACTCCCTGGCTCCGGTCATCACCCGTCTGAACGCGATCAGGCGGGAATTCCCGGCCCTGGGATGGAACCACACCCTCCGATTCCACCCTGTGGACAACGATCAGTTGATCGCCTATTCCAAGGACGGGAATTCTCCCGACGACTGGATCCTTGTGGTGGTCAACCTCAATCCCCACGGCGCCGAAGAAGGGTGGCTGACCTTTTCCCCGCCGGGTGCGGAAGAGATGGAGGTCCAGGACTTGATGGACGGGACGCGGTATTCCTGGCCTCCGGGTTCGCGCTTCATCCGACTCGACCCCGGGGATCCAAACCGGCTTCCCTTCCACGTCTTCCGGAGGATCCGGTGAGCGACGGGGGGCTCCGGACCCTCGATCTTTCCGGAAAGAGCTGGGATGGCTTCCCGGACTGGGCCGGTGAGGGACCGCTTCCGGAGATTCTGGCCGCTGTCCTCCCTTCCCGCCGGTGGTTCGGATCCAAGTCCCGCCGCATTCGCTCGGTCCGTTTCGAGTCGATCACCTCCCTCGATGGCGACCCGGGAGGCACAATCTACCTCTGTCTTCTTTGGGTCGAGTTTGCGGAGGGGGAGGGCGAGCGCTATTTTCTGCCGCTTGCGCGCGGACGGTCGTCAGATGTTCCGGAGTCGGCCCAGATCGCCCGTATGGATCCGTCCGCCGATGAGTTTTCCCTGCTGGTCGACGGTTTTTATGTTCCCGGGACCGGTCGCGGGATCCTTCGGGACATTCTCTCCCAATTCTCCCCCCGGACGGGACTCGGCATTCTCCGGACCGCGGCTCTTGGACGGTGGGACGGGAGTATCGCCCCGGACCTTGTTCCCCGGGTTTTCCGGGGGGAGCAAAGCAATACCTCCCTTCTCTTCGGGAACAGTCTCATGCTCAAGGGATTCCGGAAAATTGCCGCCGGAATGAATCCCGATCTCGAGGTCGGGGCTTTCCTGGCCCGCCGGGGAGAGGAGGTTCCAATCCCTGCAACCCTGGGGGCCCTGCTCGGGAAGTCTCCCGAAGGGGAGCTCCTGGTTCTGGCACTCCTCCAGGAATTCATCCCCAACGTGGGGGACGGATGGTCCTGGTGTCTTTCGCGCCTGTCGAAGGTCCTTTCCGGAGAGGAGGGCGGGGAGAGCTTGGGCCGGATGGTGGAGCAGCTGGGGCGCATGACGGCCCGGCTTCACCGGGCTCTGGGAAGCGATCCCTCCGATCCCGATTTCGCTCCCCTCCCATTCGGTGAGCCGGATCTCGATGTCCTGTTTCGGGAGATCCGGGAGCGCTGGGCAAAGGCCGCAGAAACACTGGAGTCCTCCCTTCCGGGACTCTCCGGCCGGCTACGTTTCAAGGTCCGAACCTTCCTTTCCCTTGTGCCGGAGCTTGAGCCCTTTCTCGAGAGATGCCGGTCCGCGGGAGTGGGAGGGTCGTGCATCCGATGCCATGGGGACCTTCATCTTGGACAGGTCCTGGTGACGCAGGAGGAGACGGTGGTTTTTCTCGACTTCGAGGGGGAACCGGCCCTTCCTCCTCCTTTGCGAAGGATCCGGAGGACCCCCCTTCAGGACGTGGCCGGTATGCTCCGCTCCCTTCATTACCTGTCCCTGTCCGCCATTACGGATTCGCCGGACCGCCGGTGGGAGGCGGAGCGGTGGTACGCCCTTCAGTCCCGCCGATATCTCCGGGCCTATGCATCGGAGCTTTCCGGCTTTCCAGGGTTGCTTCCGCCGCCCGGGCCATCGGAGAAGATCCTCGCGCTTTGTCTTCTCCGCAAAGCCCTCTATGAACTTCAGTACGAGATCGACAACCGCCCGGACTGGATGGAAGTTCCCCTGGACGGGATCCAGACGGTCCTGAAAGACCCGCCGCTGGACTTCGGTGAGGGTCCGTGAATCCGGAATCTTTGCCGAAAGATTCGGCCGGCTGGCGGCGGTTCCAGAGCCTTCTCGGCCTCAATCTCGTCAACCTCTGGCTCGGGGTCGTGATCGGGGTGAGCGTTCCCTTCCTGACCGACTACCTGAAGGAGTCCCGGTGGAGCTTCTCCGAGATCGGGGTGGCGACCGCCCTCTTCGGAGCGGGAACCCTCCTCTTCCAGCCCCTGTCCGGTCTGTTCGCCGAAATGATTCCCCACCACAGGACGCTTCTGGCCCTTGTCATCTTCATCTACGGGCTCGGACTCACCCTTCTGCCCTTTGCGGGAGGGTTTCATCCGGTGGTCGACGCCCTGCTCTTTCTGGCGGGAGGGGCCAGCGCCTTCTTTTTCACCCTCTCCTCCACCCTGGCCTTTTCCCTGTCGGGCCACCGGCAGTTTGCACGGATCATGGGGCAGACACAGATGTCGAACCACGCGGGATTCCTCGTCTCGGCCGGGGGAACGGCCGCTTTGATCCACCATCTGGGGCTTTCGGCGGGTTTTTTGCCCATCACGCTTGGGTCGGTCCTGGGAATCCTCTCGATCGGACTGATCCGGCGACGGGACATGATCTACCATCAACAGGCGGCCGGGGTCTTCCGGGAGGATCGCGACGAAATCCGGGACGACCGCCCCCTCGGCCGGGTCTTCCTCGACTTCTTCCGGACCCCCGCCGTCCGGGTCCTTCTTCTTTCGACCGCCCTCTTTCAGATCTCAAACGCCCCGGTCATGCCCCTTCTCATGCTTTACCTGCGTTTTCTCGACGGAGGAAACGGCAAGCTCGCCTGGGTCGTCATCCTGGCTCAGGCCACCATGATCCCCGTCGCCTGGGCGGCGGCCAAACTGAGCGGCCGCTGGGGACACAAACTGGTCTTTTCGCTGGCTTTTTTCATCATGCCGCTCCGGTCGATGATCTGCGCCTCCACCATGAACACGGGGATCCTTCTTTCGACCCAGATTCTCGACGGGGTCGCCGCCGGGATCTACGGCGTCTCGGTGGCCCTTATCGTGAGCGACCTCACCCGGGGAAGGAAGGGCTTCAATCTCCTGATGGGGCTCTCCCAGATCGCCATGGCGCTGGGATCGGTCGTGGGGCCGGCCCTCCAGGGGGTCTCGGTGGGGAATGTCGGATTCCGCTTCGCCTTTCTCGTCTTTGCCGCAATCGCCGCCCTGGCCGCTGGGATCTTTTCCCATTTCATGCCTGATCCTCCGCGGGCCATCTCCTGAAGGACGGAAGAACGGGGGAAAGTCCTCATGACAGCGGCGGACAGAGCCGGTCACTCGGGGGAGCGTGCGATGCACTGCGTTACATTCTGTCGGTACCAGAGACCGGCGGAAGGGGCTCCACCCCGATGTTTTTCGAAGTTCCGCTACAATCCCCGGATGCGCATCATGCGATTTCCTCCCCGCTGGAACTCGTAGGGGACCGTTTCGATGGAGACCCGGGAGCCTTCC
>JAKBXW010000144.1 GCA_021840555.1 Nitrospirota bacterium | reverse complement strand
CGTCGGGATCGAGCGGCTCGTCGTCCTGAGACAGGAAAAGATCCAGACCGAAAGGGTTCTTGCGGTCCTCCGCAAGAACGTCAAGGAGAAGCTCGATCCGAAGTCGGTGATCTCCATGATCAAGGAGTCCTACCGGTCCGAGAACTTCATCGTCAGCAAGATCCTGAAGCTGTTCGTGGAGTCGGAGCTCGAAGGGGAGAAGCTCGAGTACCTGATCGAGGCGGAGGCGGTGCTCGAGGAAAAGAAGCTCAAGGAGCGGATGTGGATCCTGGACACCGCCATCACCATGGCGCCGCTCCTTGGTCTTCTGGGAACGATCATCGGCATCGTCGCCTCCTTCCATGTCATGTCCATCTCCGGGCTCGGAAAGCCCACCCAGATTACGGGAGGGGTCGCCGAGGCGCTGATCGCCACCGCGACGGGGCTGGTCATCGCCATCGTCTCCCTGGGATTCTACAACTTCCTCTACAAGTGGATCAGCGGGATCAAGTCCTCCCTCGAGTCGGCGGCGCGGCTCATCACCATTCTCCATCGGCCGATCCGCGACGCCTACCGGGAATCTCCCGAACTCGCGGACTCGCGGCAAGGCGCGGCGGTGGTCAAAGGGGTCCAGACGGCCTTCCGGGCGGAGAAAAGCTCGTCTCCGGCCTGACGCGGGTTCGGGGAGAAAAAGGAATGGGACAGGACTGCCGGCCGGGCATTCGGCCGGCGTGTGACGACACGAGCAAGGAGATTCTTACATGAGGCTTTTTCGCGACGGGGACGACGAATCCCCGAAGGCGCGGATCGAACTGATCCCGATGATCGACATCATGTTCTTCCTGATGGTGGTCTTCATCTTCATCTCGATGTCGCTCATCAAGCTGAACGGGGTGACCGTGGCCCTGCCGAAATCTGCGGCCCACCCGCTCAAGCAGGAGCCGAAGATGATCAACATCACCATCACCGAGGAGGGAAAGATCCTCTTCGAGAACACCCCCGTGAACCGGGCGGGCCTCAGGGACCATCTCTCCGCCCTTCTCGCGGACAAGACGGCGAAGTACGAGGTGATCGTGAGCGGGGACAAGGACTCGAAGCTCCAGCGGCTGGTCGACGTCATGGATCTCTGCAATTCGTTGGGCTTCTCGAACGTCTCGATCCGCTCCGAGGATCTTCACTGATGGGGGTCGCCGGGAGCAAGGCCGTCGCCTCCGAAAACGGCCGCTCGTTTTTTCCGTGGGCCCTGGGCGGGGTCCTCGTCTTCGAGGCCGTCCTCCTGGCCGCGCTCAGGGTTCCCGTGACCGCCCCTCCGCCGCCCCCGCCTCCCGCCTTCAAGGTGGCGCTGGCGCCGCCCCCGCCTCCCAAGCCGAAGCCGCCGGCGCCCAAGCCCAAGGCGAAGCCCCGGATGGTCCACAAGACCGTCGTCCACCATCCGGTCACGCCGCCGGTTCTCCCGGCCCAGACGGCGACCTCGACCAACCTCCTGGCCGCCTCCACCGGAACGGCGGTCAACATGAGCTGGGGAGAGGGGACGCCCTCCTCCGGCGGAGGGGCGGGGTATCTTCCCCCCCGTCTCCTGACGAAGGTCGACACCGACGCGCTCTATACGGAGAAGATGAAGGCCGACGACGAGGAGGGGGACGTGGTCATCGACCTCTGGGTCGACGCCTCGGGAAAGATCACCCGCTCGAAGATGGTCGTCCCGTCGGTCTGGGACGACATGAACCGGATCGCCGAAAACGTTCTCAAGCACCTGAAGTTCAAGCCCGCGAGCCAGAACGGACAGGCGGTCCCCGGGAAGTTCGAACTCAATTTCCGGTTCCGGATCCGCAATACGGGGTGAGGGCGCAGAAACGGAGCCTCCCTCGCCCGAATGCGAAGAGGGCCGAAAAAAGGGCCGGGAGGCGGGGGCGGGAATCCCCGCCGAAAGGAAGTCTTGATGAAGAAGAGAACCTTCTCCGGGTGGAAGGGGATCTCAGGGGCCAACACCCTGGCATACCCTCCCCCTCCGGAAGGCGGAAACGAGACCGCCGCCGGCAAGAGGGCCGTCTCGCCCTGGGGCGGACGTGCCAGCGTCCTGGTGGCCGATACGGACGAGGCGCTCCACAAGACCGTCTACCGGCGCTTCGACCTGGACCAGGCCATCTTCACCATCGCCTCGGCCTTCGACGGGGAGGAGGCGGTCTGGATGCTCCGGAAGTTCCAGGCCTCGGGTGACTGCGACCGCCTGATGGTGGTGGCCGACGTCCACCTGCCACGGCGGAGCGGTCTCGACCTTTGCCGGTTCGTCCGCTCCCAGGAATCCCTCTCTCCCGTTCCCTTCCTGATGGTGGCGGGGGAGGGGGATCTCCACGAGCTGTGTCTTTCGAGCCTCGAGGCGGGAGCGGACGATTTTCTCCCGAAACCTTTCAGCGCGCGGGAGTTCGAGGCCCGGCTGGGCGCTCTCTGGAGGCGTGTGGAACGCGAAGACAGGAAAGGCTTCGACTATCCCTTCGACCGGGCCGAGTCCGGTGGCCTGGTCGTGGATACCCAGAAATACGAGGTCCGTCTTCGCGGAAGAAGAGTGCACCTGAGCCACAAGGAGTTCCTCGTGTGCGTCGTCCTGCTCTCGAAGATCGGGATGGTGGTCCGCCACGAAGAGTTCTTCCAGTCCGTCTGGGGGGAGGACCGCATGGTGGGCCGGGAGAACCTGAAGGTCCACGTCCACGCTCTCCGGAACAAGCTGGCCGGGGGTCCTGCGATCGAGGCGATCCGGGGCGTCGGATACCGCATGAAGGCCGACGGCTGACCCGGATCCTCCCCGACGGCAGTTTCCCTGTTCCAGAAGTCTCCTTCCCTTTTTCCCCTTCCTGACAAAATCCTCGCGCAGGCAGCCCTTCGCCCCCCTTTCCCCTGTTCTCCGATGGTGTCCGAAAATTGGGCCCGGTCGTCCGTCCTTGTGAAAATCCGAGGTTTTTTCACTTTTACCCAAGTTTAACCGTCCGGACATTCCGCCTCGTCATAATCCTCCGTCAAGGCACTTTCTGCCTGTTTTGCGATCGACACACCCTTACGTTCAAAACCCAATCAAAGGAGATTCGATGTTGTCCTTAAGAAAGAAGATCGCCTGGCTCGTGGCTCCGGGGATTCTCTGGGGCGGGCTGGCGACCGACGTCTGGTCGGCTCCGGATCCGTCCCAGCCATCCCAGTCGAACAATTCGCAGCTTCCGGCGAAGCCCGATGCCGCGCCGTCCATCCTGTACGGTA
>JAKBXW010000143.1 GCA_021840555.1 Nitrospirota bacterium | reverse complement strand
GGGCGGTAAGTTCCTCCGTTACGGAAGAGATCTCCTTCTTCATGTTTCTGATGACATTCTCGACCGTCCGGAAGACGAGGGAACTCTTGATCCCCATTTCCTCGGAAAATTTTTTCCAGTGGCGATTCGTCAGCCAGTCCGGCCTGTTCTCCCCTCCGATTTTGAAGGCCATCTTCCGGCTCAGGTCCGGATAGATGCTTGTCGACATAAGGTCGTAAAAAGGAGCCAGGCGAGTCCGTCCATCCTGTTCGGTGAGAATGGAGAGGTTTTTCGCATGCCCGTCCATGTTTCCGGCGGCTCCGTTGAAGGCAAGCCACCCGATGAGACGGATCGTGTCCGGACCAGGTTGTGTGGAGTATTTCCGGACAAGAGTCAAGCATTGGAAAAGGGTGAGCCCTCCTTCGGCTTCGTACTTCTTGTTCGACAGGACATCCGAGAGCTGGCAGAGATCCTCCTGCTTGAGTCTCCCGACCGGGCCGCCCGGATCCTCCGGCCAGGTTCTGTCATACCGCTTCACGAGGAGGGATCGAATTTCGGGGAGGTATTCCGTCGGGGGAACATCCATGCCGACCCTTCCGGCAAGCTTCATAACAAACGCTTCGTTGAGGGAGGAGTGAGCAATCCCCTCCCGAAACCGGATATCCGGTTTGAGGATATGGGTGGAGGGAGCATCGCCGACCGGAAGATAGAACCCGCCGGCGGAGTCCAGATAGAGAGAGAGCTTGTCCTGGGCACCCGATAAGGACAGGCGGGAATCCTTGGCCTGAAGTACCAGAGGTTTTCCTGAATGGTTCTTGCTCCATTCCAGAATAAGGGATCGGGCAACAGGGAGATAGCGCCTCTGTCCGGGCTCTTCTCCCGGAAGAAGAACGGAAATGTTTCCGGCCATGTCCCCGCCGAGGTGCTCAAGAAAGCCGAAGATGTTTTCTTTTGAGACCTGAATTGCCCTGGAGATGAGAGCCCTGAGGTCTCCTTCCGGGAGAAGGTTCTCAAAGTAGTTCCGGACTGGCGTTCCGACCGTCTCCTCTTCCCTGAGGGGAATCCAGGGGGACAAGGGAATCGCGGAGGGATCCTTTCGGTATGAATCCTCATACCGGAAGCTTAAGGATCCATTCTTTTCGTCGAGAGTCCCGATCTTACGGGTATCGATGTAGACGAAAAGCTCCTTAGCCAATTCTCTTCTCCTGGATTGTCACTTCGAGACCGAGCCACTCGATGAGTCTGAGCGCCGGGCCGATCCTCGCCGTGGGTTTTCCGTTCT
This sequence comes from Nitrospirota bacterium, assembly GCA_021840555.1. Classification (GTDB taxonomy): domain Bacteria; phylum Nitrospirota; class Leptospirillia; order Leptospirillales; family Leptospirillaceae; genus UBA4572. The sequence goes on along the minus strand of JAKBXW010000143.1, from coordinate 1,995 downwards.
CCAGATCCACAATGTAACGGACACCCGTCCCGGCCAGAGCGGCCAGGTCGGACTGGGTCATCTTCTGTTGTTTCCTCCGGAGTTTTAGGAGGTTCCCCAGCTCTTCCGTCGAATGAATCCGGATTGGCCCATGATTGATATTCCCGAGCGGTAATATTTTAGACTTCATGGCCCTTCCCTCCCATAAAAATTACCGATAGGGAAATTTTAGCCATTTGCATTGAATTGTCAAAAGATTTTTCCCGAGCGGGAAAATATTGTAAAGAGGGAAAGATCCTCACGGACTCCACCTCATCCCCCTCCACCCGTAGCGGGTCTATGATTCCACGGATCGAAAACCGGACGATTCTCTCAGGATCAGTTCAGCCTTGAATTTAGCCCCTCCAGGACCCGCTTGAAAGGGGGCCTTTGAATTCGATCCCTCAGGATCCCTCCTCCGGTTTAAAGAGGGTGATCCCCGTCAGAAGGGGGGCCGTTGCGACCATTTATCTATCCGGCCTCGACAGGGAACCGTCTTTGGCTTCCAGGACTCGAGGAAACACTCGCGCACTCCCGCCTTTTCAATTCAACGATTTCAAGAGCCTGGGGTTCGATCGGGGTTTGGGAGTCCAGGTTCGAGCGGTCCGTCATCGTGGGTTTTGCCTCTCTGTCAGTCCGCCTTCCTGGCCTTGTGGTCCGAGGGAGCGTGACCGCCTCTTCCTTCGCGAGCAGGACCCGGATCCCCCGGGTGGATCAGGAGCGTACGGAGATCGGTGTCTCCCCCTTTCTGGATTCCCGGGAGTACCTTCTCTTTCCTCCGCTTGAATGCTGACGGGAAACCAGTCCGGCATAGGCGGCAAAGTGTCGTCCGTTCTTTAGACGAAAGGGGTTCGCCGACCAGGGGCCAAAAAATCCCGTCGCTGTCAGCACGCCCACACCGTGAACCCTCCCCAGCCGCTGGTATAGCGGGTCCTTTTTCGGAAACGGGGCAATCCGGCGGTCGAAATCTTCCCGTTTCTTTTTGAGCCCGTTGACCAAGGTGAACATGGACGTACATGGCGCGGAGCGCCTCCGTCAGAAAAGGAGAAATCCCTCCCTCAGGAGGTGGTCTTTGAGCGACCTGATGTCAAGCTCTATGAGGCCCGCTAGGATCTTCTGGTCGTTCAAGGAGCGTTCCCCGGGCTTTCGCCAGAATGATTTGAGCCAGGCCTTGAAGGTTTTGTGCCCATTCCCCTGGATCAGACCGGGGAAGGGGAGGTCTGATCCGCAATCAACCCCAAATCCAATTTCCTGAAATGGCTTGTGGCGATCCCCGGGTCCTGTCGCGCCGGACGGGGATGAGCCCGGTCAGGCCGGGACGGAAAGGGGGGGAGAAAAACCTCGCCCTTCTGGGCTTTGCTGGCCTTCCGTCAACACGAAGGCCTGGGGTGCCCCGGCCGATCGGGAGAATACACGGAGCTGGAGGGGAACACCTAGAGATGGACGCCGACAGTGAGGGGGACGATGAAGAAGGGATTGGGTTTTCCGAGGCTCCCCGAAGTCTGCGGGGAGCCTGACCCGAGCGGGTTCGTGAGGATCCCGTAGGAGGCCTCGAACTGGAGAAAGTAGAAATTGAGGCCGACCGCCACCTGGGCGTAGGGTGAGACGCTGCTTCCGGAGAAGATGTTCGAGACCTTCTCTCCGTTCAAGGCCGCCCCGCCGTCGGCGGCAAGATAGAGATAGACGCGATTTCCCCCGGCGACCTTGACCTCGAGACCCAGAAGGATCGGGAGCATGCTCACGGCATATTGCCCCGCCTGCGGGGGAAAGGTCCACACGTCGGTCTGGAAGCGGATCGCGAAGTTCTGGGCGAGCCAGCCGGTGATCTCGATTCCCCCTCCATATCCGGTCTCGACCTGGTTCTGGAGGAGGGGAAGGGTCTGGGAGACGGGGATTCCGGTGGGGTTGTAAAGGGTGGTGGGAATCCAGAACCCCTGAAGGGTGACTCCCACCCTGGGAAGAAGGGCCGGACTCTCT
>JAKBXW010000048.1 GCA_021840555.1 Nitrospirota bacterium | reverse complement strand
CAGATGGTGGCGGGACTGCTCTCAACCCAGGGCCATGCCCTTCCTCCGACCCTTCTTCTGGCGCTTCTCATGGGAACGACCGCCCTCATGGTCCAGTTTCTCTCGCACAATCTGGTGGCTCTCATCATGGCCCCGATCGCGATCGACCTCTCCCGGGCCCTTCATCTTTCCCCCTATCCCCTCATGATGGGGGTGGCCTTCTCGGCGACCATGGCCTTTCTCACCCCCTTCTCCCATCCCGTGAACACCCTGACCTGGGGACCGGGCGAGTACCGATTTTCGGACTACGCCCGGACCGGGGCCGCCCTCCTGCTGATCGCCTTCCTCTGGGGACTCTTCGAGATTCCCAGACGCTTTCCGTTTGCGCTACACTAGGAGACCATGACCCAGACCGGAGGTGATCGCATGGCGCGCCAGAATCCCCGACTCACCCCGATCGCAGCGCCAACGGCGGGAGGCCGGGGATGGTCTTTCCCCGCTGGCGGTGCGATCGGGCGATTCATCTTCCTTTTTTGCCTTCGAAGGGAAAGGCTCCGAGGTTCGCCTTCTCCCGGGGCTCTTCCCCGTCCAGAGAAGGGGGGATCCCTGTCCCTCCCGGGAACAGTTCTTGGAATCCTTCTCCTTTCGGGGCTCCTCCCCCAGCCGGCCCTGGCGGGAATCGGGGATCTGCGCCCGGAGGCCCTGGCCAAGGCCCAGTCCCAGGGAATGACCCTTGTCCGGACCGACCGGCGAACCGGCTACTCGGCCCTCACCTATCACCTGTCCCGGCCCTCCTCCATACCGGGCGCACCCGCCCACGATCTGACGGTCCGGGAATTCTTCGACGCGGGGGGCCGCTCCTTCGCCGTCGCCTGGAAGGGATCGATCCGGCCCGATCTCCCCTCCCTTCTCGGGAAACTTTACAGCCATCTTCCGACGGTCAACCGGACGCCGAACCGCCATCGCTTCCTTTTCCAGGACGACCGCCTTGTCGTGACCTCCATCGGAACCTCCCGCATCCATGCCGGGGCGGCGTGGGACCCCACGCGCCTTCCTTCGGGGCTGGCGCCCTCCCGGATCCGGATCGCACCATGACGCGTCGCATCTTCGGAACGGGTGGGATTCTCGCAATTCTCCTCTCACTTTCGGGATGCGGCGGCTCTTCGTCTTCCCCCTCCACCCCCGCACCCTCCTGCACAGGGGGAACGCCGCCGGGACTTTCCGATACCGCAAGTCCTCTTCCGGTCTACGAATCGACCTGCGCCGGAACGGTGAACATCCCGGTCGTGACGCTTCACATCTGCGTTCCGGGCACCTCCACCTGCCAGGACGTGCCCAACATTCTCGTCGATTTCGGATCGACCGGGCTCCGGCTCTCCCACACCCTCCCCATCGCCGGAGAGCTTCCCCAGGAGCAGATCGGGGGCCAGCCGCTCTACGAGTGCTACTACTTTGAATCGGGATACAACTACGGTCCGGTCGTTACCGCAACCGTCACTCTGGACGGCCAATCGGTCCAGGTCCCGGTCCAGATCTCGAACTCGTCTCTTTCCGCGCCCTGCGGGAACATCGTGAGCCCGACCTCACCGTCCGCTCCATTCCAGCCCTATTACAACGGCATCCTGGGGGTGCTCTTTCCCCAGTACGACGATCTCGATTCGAGCGCGATTTATCTTGAGGGGAGTCAGTCCTCCGTTGTCAATCCATCCCAGTCGGAAACGGTCCAGAATCCGGTCTATCTCCTCCCAATCTCCAGCAATGACGGGGTTCTTCTTACCATTTCCACCAAAGTCTCTTCTAGTCAGGGAGCCCCGAGCTTTACGGGAACCCTTACCTTCGGGGCCCTGTCCTCCGGCACCGGCACCCAACTTCAGACAGACCGATATGGGGAGATCACCGCCACCTATCCCTCATCTGGGACTGGATCCACGCATTACTCCGCCTTCTTCGACACGGGATCGAACGGATTTTTCTTCGACAACAGTTTGATTCCCCAATGTACCGGTAATGATTCGGGATTTTTCTGCGGGAACGCTTCCAGCCAAACCGTCACATTCTCAAGCCCCACATCCTCGTCGTCAAACAAATTTACCTTACATTTTTCCATTGTCAGCGCCCAGACCCTTTTCGCAACGGGAAACACCGTCTTCTCCACATTGGGGGGATTCCAGTCGGACCTTTTCGACGCGGGATTCCCGGCCTTTCTTTACGGACACAACATCGGGCTCAGCTGGACATCCACCTGTTCTCCGTCAAGCAACCCGGGCCAGGGGTGTTTTGTCATCCAGTAACAGGCCTTCCTTATTTCTAAGTCAATCTTTCCGGAAATCCCGGCCTTTCCATTCCATCACCGGAACAGTCTCTCCCCCGACCCCTCTCGCCTTGCCTTGCGGCAACCTCCTCGCCCTCCTACAATGGAACCATCGGGGAACGATTTCACCATAAGAAGGAGAATTCCATGAAACGGATCATCATCGTCGGCTCAGGCTTCGGAGGTCTGGCGGCCGCCCGGGCCCTTCGGGAAAAGGTGGCGAAGGAGACGGAGATCGCCCTGATTTCGCCCCGGCCCGAGTTTCTCTACTATCCGGGCCTCATCTGGATCCCCACCGGCCTCCGCTCTCCCGCCGACCTCCGGATCCCACTCGAATCCTTCTTCCGGAAACACCGGATCCGGCACATTCCCGAGACGGTGACGGGAATCGAGGATCAGGGGCGCACCGTGGTAACCGACAAGGGGCGCCACGCCAACGACGCCCTTCTCATCGCCACCGGCGCGGCCACTCTCCGGAAGCTTCCCGGCATCGAGCACAGCCGCTCGGTCTGCCAGGGGATCGAGGACGCTCTCGCCATCCGGGAGAAAATCGAGAGCATGGAGAGCGGCACGATCGCCCTGGGATTTGCCGGCAACCCCCAGGAGCCCTCCGCCGTCCGGGGAGGGCCCGTCTTCGAGCTTCTCTTCGGCCTCGACACCTGGCTTCGGAAGACCGGCCGCCGCGGAAAGATCGCCCTCACCTTCTTCAGTCCCTCTCCGGAGCCCGGCAACCGCCTCGGACCCAAGGCCGTCAGAAATCTCCTGGCGGAGATGGCCCGCCGGAACATTCCGACCCATCTCGGATCCAAGCTGAAATCCTTCTCCCCGGAGGGGGTCACGACCGAAACGGACCAGTTTCCTGCCGACCTGATCGTCTTCACCCCGGGTCTCCGGGGAGCGGACTGGGTGGCCTCGACCTCCCTCCCCCAGTCGCCGGGTGGGTTCATCAAGACCGGGAAGACCTGCCAGGTGGAGGGATGGGCCGGAACCTTCGTCGCCGGAGACTGCGGGGCCTATCCAGGACCTGACTGGATGCCGAAGCAGGGACATTCGGCCGATCTCCAGGCCGAAACCGCCGCCGACAACATCGCCGCCTTTCTCGAAGGAAGACAGGGAACACGGGAGTTCCGGGTCGAACTGGTCTGCGTCGTCGACAGTCTCGACTCGGGCACCCTCGTCTACCGGACCCCCACCCGGAACTTTCTCATCAGAAACCCCCTCTTGCACAACGCAAAATCCTTCTTCGAACGGAGGTATCTCGCCCGCTTCCGCTAAAAAAGGCTTGAAGCGGAAACCGAACCTGTCTATCCTGAGAGAACTCTCGACCCCAAACCCAGGAGGATCCCATGAGCGCGAAGCAGCCGAAAGGACATCCCGTACCCAAGCCAACCGCCGACGATCTCGAGGAGGAGCCGGTTTCAAGCGCCCGATGGGAAGAGCTCATGGAACGGCTCGACCGGGCCTGGACCGAAAACAGGATCGATGCGAGAAGCTACCAGGTTCTCCTGGACGCGCTGAACGAGGCGGAAGCAAAAAATACCAACGTGGAGGGAGCATGAGCGGACCGAACAGGAAGGCCCCGAAGAATATCGCAGCGAATCTCGACGAAGAACCCGTCTCGAGCCCCATGTGGGAGACCCTCATGGAAAAACTCGACCGGGCCTGGACCGAAAACAAGATAGATACCCGGACCTACCAGATCCTTCTCGAGGCTCTGGGAGAGGCGGAGTCCCAGAACATGGAGGTCGAAGGGGGCGCATGAGCCTTTCCCTGCGTCTCATCCCGGCGCAGCTTCTCTCCGAAGGGGCCGGGGTCACGGTCCACCGGACCATCGGCACCCCGGCCCTCAGGAGCCTCGATCCCTTTCTGATGCTGGATCACTTCAACAGCACGCGGCCCGGAGACTACATCGCGGGCTTCCCCGACCATCCCCACCGGGGCTTCGTGACCTTCACCTATCTTCTCGAAGGCCACATGCTTCACCGGGACAGCATGGGACACTCGGGGGATCTCGTTTCCGGAGGGGCCCAGTGGATGAAGGCCGCCCGGGGGGTCATCCATTCCGAGATGCCGCAGCAGACCGAGGGGCGCATGAGCGGCTTCCAGCTCTGGATCAATCTTCCCGCCCGGGAAAAGATGACCGACCCGGAATACCGGGAAATCCTCCCCTCCCGGATCCCCCTCCTGCGGGAGGGCAAGGCGGAGATCCGCCTCCTGGCCGGCAGCTGGGCGGGCCACGAGGGGGCCCTCACCGATCCCCTGACCCACATTCTTTACGCCGACATTCTCCTCTCTCCCGAAGGGACCCTGACACTTCCGGGAGGTCTTCTCTCCGGACGGAGCGCCTTCCTCTACCCTATCGACGGCGCTATCCGGGCAGGAGGAACGGAGGTTCCTCCGGATACACTGGCCGTCCTCGCAACCCCTTCCCTTCCCGCCCCCGATGGTCTGGTTCTTTCCGGAGGCGACCGCCCTTCCCGTCTGATCCTCGTCACGGGGCGGCCGATCGGGGAGCCCGTCGCGGCCTACGGGCCCTTCGTCATGAACACCCGGGAGGAGATCGAACAGGCCATCGACGACTACCGGAACAACCGTTTTCCCTGACAACTTCCCCCCGTCAATTCTTCCCCATCTGTTCTGTTCCCGGGTCTCTTGAAAGCTCCTGAAGAAGCATCGCGGCGACCAGCAGAATCCCGAAAGCGACCGGAAAGATCGCAGGAACCGGCTCCCGAAGGAAGACCAGCGAGAGAATCGCCCCCATAAACGGGGAAAACGAGAACCAGGCCCCCGTCCGGGAGACCCCGATCCGGCCGATCGAGCGGATGAAAAAGACCAGGCTCGCCCCGTACCCGATCGCTCCCGTCAGAAGCACGGCCAGAAGTTCCGGGGAGGGCTCCGGGAACTTTTCAGTGGCGAGGGCCAGGAAAAAGAGCAGGAGCGCGGATCCGGCCCCCTTCCAGACAGTCAGCACCAGGGGGTTCACCTCCGACAGATACCGGAGGATGTTCGAGTCCAGGGCCCACAGAAGGGCCGCCCCCAGGAAGGGAAGAGCCCAGAGGCCCGCCGGACCGGTTCCCTTCCAGGAAAGGAGCGCGCACCCCGCCCCTCCCAGAAGGGTTCCCGAGATTAGCCGCGCGTTCAGAGGCTCCCGGAAGAAAAGTCCCGCGATCAGGACGGTGAAAATCCCCTCGGCGTTCATCAGAAGACTGCCCTGGGAGGCCTGGGCCCCGGCGAGGCCCACGACGAGAAGAACCGGCGCGGCCACCCCGCCGATCAGGATGGACCCCGCCAGAGCCCACCGGACTGTTCGGGAGAGGCCTCCTTTTCCGAGAAAGGCCCCCGGGATTTGGGGCCTCAAGCCAAGCGCGGGAAGGATCCCCACGGCGGCTCCGAAGACCGATCCCGCATAAAGAAGGGCGGACAGGAAGATCGGGGGGTAGCGGTCGGCGAAGATCTTGGTGAAGGGGGTCGAGAGAGAAAAGAGAAGTGTCGCGAGAATCGCCCAGAATGCCTGTTTCACAGGGACCCGATCAGATAGGTTCGAATGATGACCCATCGCGGCATTCATTTTCAGCCACGAAAAGCATCCCAAAAGAATACCCTGCGTCCTTGCTCCTTGTCCATACGCGCCCCGATCATCGATATCTTCTCCGTTGTTGACAAAGCTCGATATCGTGATAGGGTTACAAAATTCATGATGAATATTTCTTATCTCAATCCCCGGGAACTGGACAATACCCCCCGGGATGTCGCGTCGGTCATAAATCGTTCGACCCGGAGGGTGCCATGGGCCACGAAATGAAGAAGATCGAAGAGTCGGGAGAGTACGAGGTGATGGATTTGAAAGAGCAAGGCGGTGACGACTCTCTCTACTTTGTCCGCCACGCCGGAGCCCCCCAGTCCGTCATCCGGAAATCAGTGGACGAAGCCAGGGAGACGGCCGCGATCATGGACAGGGTCCTGAATGTCTATCGCTCGGCTCCACAGGAATCCGGACAAGAGTAATAGCAGCCGCTCCGGATTCTTTCGCTCCCTTGACTGCGAATCCCGTCCTCTTACGGAAAGCGGTGCTCCGCTTACGCGGGCCGAAGATTTCGAAGGTGCGCCCCTTTCCGAAAGAGGCGAGAGACTCTCATTCGACTTCCGTATCCTGCTCGATCAACGACATTCCGGAATGACGCCCTCCCCTAACCCTTTCAAAAGGGGGGCCTCCCGCAAGCCGTCACCCGCCCCTTCGATCGAATCACGGTTGCCTTGAAAATCCCGGGCGTCCCGTCGACCCGGCCCGCGGTATTTGGCGATGAAAAAGGGTCTGCTATACTGACAGTCGAAAAAGTGAAACTTTTTCTCTCGGGAACCGGGAAGGGCCGGACGAACCAGGACGAAAACACGCCGTCAGGGAGCTCCCCATCCGCAGAAAAGCATCCGGACCCAGTAAAATCCATGCCGGAGAAGAGAAAATGAAACCAGCGTTCGATCAGAAGGACCAGGATTCGTTGGCGCTCCAGTTGATGTCGACCCTTCCCTCGACGATGGGCCATGTGCGTCTCGTCATGCCGGACGGCATGGGAGGATACCGTCAGGTCCGGTTCGAGGCCACCCGAACCGGCCATGTCCTTCGCCATCGCACGGAGGAGATGTCCTCCTCCCTCTCCTGGGGGAACGAACTGGGACTCAAGGGGCGCCGTCTTTTCATCGTCCGGCACGAAGACCGACCCTGGACGCGGGAGTGCCTTCTCCCCGTCATCTTCGGCGTCCATCTCCTGGGGTGGGTTGGGGTCCCCCTGCCCCGCATGGAATACTGGACCCGCTACGTCAGAAGCTCGTGGGCGCGCTGGATCGGGGACTATGCCGGTCGCACCGGTGCGCGAATGGTCCGTCTGGGACTCATCCCCGAAATCGAGACGGACGGCCCCATCATCCGGAAAGACTCCCTCATGACCCTGGCCGCCCACATGTCCGACGCGGGAGAGGGGTTCGGGATGCTCTCCCTCCAGCCGGACCGGCTCGAGATGGCCGACGCCCACGCCGACCTTTTGCGGGCCCTGGTCCGCGAAGGAGACGCCGTGGGGGTCGGAGACTCCGGGGCCGTGGCCCTTTGCATCCGGGGAAGCTCCGACGGTATCCGGAGCCGTCTCGACTTGGCGCTTTCCGATGCCGTGGAGGTCGACTGGCGGCTTTCGGGGGAACTCCGCTACGGTTATTGCGTGGAGGGACGCTTCCGGGACGTCGCCATCCATCACCTGAGGCCCGAAGGACGCGGCGTTCCCGAACCCCGACACTCTCTTTCCGGAACCTTCCGGCGGCTGGGGCTCATCGCCTCGGGCCGCTGACGAATTCCCACGCCTCCATATCGAACTTGTCTTCCCTTCATTTATTCCGCCACGACCTCACACAAGCCCGTCTCCCGTCTTGCGTGTGAGAATCCCGGGTGTATCTTTCAGAAAAGTGCAGATTATCATTTTCTCCTTTGGCAACTGGGGAATTCAGAAATCGGGGCGGGTGGAAATGAGGTGTTTCGTGTGACCTGAGTCACCCGAAACGGTGATGGCAATCATTTTCCGGATGAGGAGTTTGGATTGATAATGAAGGCCGTAGAAAGAAAATGTCCCCGGCTCAACTGACCGAATATTACCCTTGGGGGTACGCCATGAAGAAAAGGATATTGACTCCGGAAGAAGTGGGCGCTTTGCTCGACTGGAATCCGTCCTCCGGAGCCCGGACAAGGGACCTCCCCCCAGTCGGTCCGAAAAGATCCCCCGCTACGAAAAAAGCCGGCTTGTCGGCCGGGAGCGTCCCGCCGGAAGAACGTCTTTACAGGGATGTGCTCGACGTCTTGGGTGAGGCCATGATCATCACAGATCCCAGGGGACGCATTCTCTTTGGAAACGCGCTCTCCTGCACCCTTCTCGGGAAGTCCCTGGCCTCGATCCGGAAGAAGCCCTTCGACCGTTCGGTTCTTCTGGTTGACGCCCACGGAAACCACCTGGTTCCTGGCCCGGTTGTCGAAGCCCTCAACGAAAAGGAAAAGATTCCCTTTCCTCCGGGAACGGGGCTATCGCTGTCACACGGCGAGATCCTTTCCGTAACGGGTTCCGCCACTCCCATCCTTTCCGGAACCGGCGAGATCGAAGGGGTCGCGGTCACGTTCCACCGGACCGCCCTGCGTGCCGGGTTGCCAGACCCGTTCCCCTCCGCTCCAAGACGTCGGGCCCGTTAGGTCGGTCCCACCCCTTCCCGTCTTGGATGTCCATCCCCGGCATACCTCCCCCGGGTGCCGGGGCGGGGCCATGAGACCAATGGCACCCGAAGTCAGGCCAATAGCCTGAATCATGAAGATTCTTGTCGGCCCTTGTCGGGAAGTCTGGCAGACAGCCTCCCCATTCCACAAAACGATCCTCGCCTCCGAAGCCAGGTTCGCAGGTCCCGTTTTCCCTGAGATCCGGATGATGCACTCAGGGGTGGGGGGCCAAGATCCCCATCCAGTCGACTACAGTCCCCCGTTGTAAAGGAACCCTACCAGAAGGAAGACTGTGGACAGGTGACTTTTCAACCAGAGCAGCCTCTCCGGGCACCGTAACTTTGACAATCGTCGGTGTCTCGTTCATCAAACATCCCTCCTCCATTGTCAAGGAAATGATCCGGACCATCCTCAGGAAAGCCCATCAAACGGCAGAAAGAGCCGCTAAAACGAATCCGGTGGCTGACCCACGAAGAGGCATCCCGACTGCTGTCGGAGCTTCCCGGTCATCAGAAGGATCTGGCCGGGTTCGCTCTCGCTACGGGGCTCCGCCAGAGGAACATCCTGGAGCTCGATTGGTCCCATGTGGACATGGTCCGGAAGTTGTGCTGGATTCACCCGGATCAAGCGATAGTCGGAAAGACGATCGGAGTTCCGCTCAACTCGGAGGCGCTTTCGGTCCCGGGATGGCAGAAAGGAAAACACGAAAGGAGGGTCTTTACATTCGAGGGGAACCAATCCGGCAGATCAATACGAAAGACTGGAAGAACGCCCTGAGAAGGTCAGGAATTTCCAATTTCCGGTGACACGATCTGAGACACACCTGGACTTCCTGGCATGTTCAGGCCGGGACGCCGCTGAATGTCCTTTAGTAATTGGGGGGATGGTCCGACTTCAAGATGGTCCAGCGCTACGCTCACCTGGCCCCGGAGCATCTCGCCCGGTTTGTGGAAAACTCGAAGCACGTCACAATTACGGCACAACCGGTATTGAAGATAGTCTGAAATTGGAGCGGGATAGGGGATTCGAACCCCCGACCTTCAGCTTGGGAAGCTGACACTCTACCGCTGAGTTAATCCCGCCCTCGGAATGTATTGACATTTTATACCACAGAACCCGCCGGGTCTCAATCCCCCTTCAGGCGGATGCACCCTCCTCCCACGAACCCGATGATCTCGACCGAGTCCCCTTCCCGAAGGATGGTTTTCTCCCAGTCCTTCCTCGAGAGGATTGCCAGGTTCACCTCGCAGACGACCGGCCGGTCGAGAAATCCCATCTCCTCCACGAGGGTCCGGAGAGTCGTTTCTTCCTCAACCTGCCTTTTTTCCCCATTCACGCTAATTGTCGGCACCGAATCCTCCCGCCTACATTTTTTGAATCTCCTGTATTATACTGTAAAATTGCATGGTCTTAATAATCGAAGAAAAAATTTGGGTCACCAACGGAACGGGTCATGATCGACACGCGTCTCCAACGATATTTTCTTCTGGGTCAGATCGCCCTGGTCTCTGCGACCTCCTACATGGCGGCCGACGCCGTGAACGAAACGATCCGGGATCGCATCTCGGGGCAGTTCACCATCCCGGAAGTCCATGGGATGGTCGTCAGGCCCAGGACCGCCCTTCCCTCGGCCTCGGATATCGCCTCGATCGCCCGGGGGAACCTCTTCGACCCCGCCCGGAGGGGGGCCGCCGTCTCCTTTCCGGGAGAACTGGATTTCGGGGCCTCCGCCCCGGGAGGGAGAGGCGAGGCCGGAGGGGGATCGGTGGTGGCCATCGGAAGCTGGAAGAACCAGAAGAATCTTCCCGTCCTTCACCCCGATGTCCTGAAGCTCCGGCTGGTCGGGACCCTGATGGGTTCGGGAACCGTGTCTGGGGCCGTTCTCGAAGACACGGCCAAGAAGACGCAGAAGTTCTACCATGTGAACGATCCGGTGATCCCCGGACGGGTAAGCCTTGCCCATGTTCAGAAGACATCGGTCATCCTGAAAGTGGGGGACTCCTACGGGATCCTGAAGGCCCGGTTCACGGCGGAGGACGATGGTGGCCAGGCGGTCTCCGCGTCTGAACCAACCTCTCCGCACGGCATCCGCAAGCTTGACGCCAACCACTGGCTGATCGAGTCCCGGGCCGTGCATTCGGCCGTCCGGAACCTGAACCAGCTCATGATGCAGGCCCGGGCCGTTCCCAATATGGTGGGCGGAAAGCCGAACGGCTTCCGGATCGTGGAGATCCAGCCCGGAAGTCTTTACCAGGAGGTGGGGCTCCTGCCGGGAGACGTGATCGAGTCGATCAACGGCATGTCGATGAGCGATCCCCAGAACTTCATGAAGGCTTTGTCGACCCTCGGGACGGCGACACAGGTCAGCATCGACCTCGTGCGAAACGGTGCCCCCCAGACATTCAGCTACCAGGTGCAGTGAATCCTCTCAATTGGGGGGCCAATCGGGCCCCCGGAACAGGATATTCGGATTGATCGGACAGCTTCGTTTCCTTCAAAGACCGGTTGACAGGGCCTGGGGCTTCGTGGTGTGTTCCCTGGCAAGCCTGTTGCTCGCAGCCGGGATCTCCTTCTTTCCAGGCCCCGCGGGAGCCGCCGCCCCTCCGGCGCCCGCCCCTCTCGCGGTTCCCGCACCCGTCCAGAAAGTCTCCATGAATTTCAGGAACGTCGACGTCTCCGTTCTGGTGCGCTTCATGAGCGATCTCCTGGACAAGAACATCGTGATGGACGAACGGGTCAAGGGGAAACTGACGATCCTCTCCCCCACCGAAGTTTCCGTCCCCGATGCCTTCCGGATCTTTTCCGACGCCCTGCGCATGAAGGGGTTCGAGACGGTCCAGAAGAAAGGGATGATCTACATCGTTCCCGAGACCCAGGCGCCCCCCAACCGGGAGATGTTCCTCTACACCCTCGAGAACACCTCGGCCAAATCGGTGGCCAAGACGGTCAACGCCATCCTCTCGAAGGGATTCGCGCCGAAACCGCCGGGCGGGGTCAGGGAGGGAGGCTTCGAGGGGCCGATCCAGATCGTCTCCGACAAGGGCTCCAACAGCCTTATCGTCTCCGCCACCGCCCACGACTATGACCTTCTTAAGCCCATCATACACTCGCTCGATGCCCAGCCCGGAGAGGTCTACGTCAAGGCCTCCCTGATCGAGATATCGACCGACAAGCTGAACAACATCCAGGTGAACCTCCTGGGAGGCGTGCTGGGGTCGAACAATTCGGGGGTCGTAGGCCTCACGAACTACGGGATGCTGGGAGGGGTCGTCAACGGCGCCACCGGAGCCTCCTCCCTCGGAGGCGGAACCACCGGCGGTGTCGGAACCACCGGATCCTTCGGCGTCATCTCCGGTGCGGCCGGAGCCCTCCAGTCACTTTCGGGACTCAACGGCCTCGTCGCCGGCGTCCTCACCGGAGGGACCTTCAACTACAACGGGGTCAACTACCCCAACGTCGGCGAACTTCTGAACGCCCTCGAGACATTCTCCGACGTCCGGACCCTCTCGACCCCGGAAATCCTCGCCACCGACGGGGTCAAGGCCAAGATCACCATCGGGGAGGATGTCCCCTTCATCACGGGCCAGAGCCAGACGGTCGGGGGCAACGTCATGACCATGATCCAGCGCCAGAACGTGGGGATCACCCTCGAGATCACCCCGCACATCCTGTCCCACCGGCGGGTCCGACTCGACGTCAAGCAGGAGGTCTCGGCCCTCACCAACGCCTCCCAGGTCATCGGGACGATCGCCGTGGGTCCGACCACGACCAAGCGGGCAGCGAAGACCAACCTGACCGTCTCCTCCGGCCAGACGGTGGTCATCGGAGGGCTGATCTCGAAAGAGACCAGCATCAACGACCAGGGGATCCCCTTCCTCTCGGACATTCCCATTCTCGGGTACCTTTTTTCGAACACGAACCACGAAAAGAAAAGAGACGACCTCCTGATCTTCCTGACGCCCTATGTCATACGGAGCTCGGAGGACCTGGCGGTCGTCAAGCACGACGCCCCCGGTCTCCTGAAGAAGTTCGCCCGGAAAAATCATCTTGTCCAGAACCTGATCCTCGACCGGAAGACCTCCTCCTTCTCGAGCGACCAGTTCCTTCGCACCGTCGACGTCCCCGGAGAGCCGGGGGCCCCAGAATAGGTCCTCCGATGTCTGCCGACGCCCTCTCGATCCTTCGGGCACTGGAGGCCAAAAGGAGCCCGATGGAGGACTTTTCCGGGACCCTCGAAAAGGCCGGGTACACGCCCGAAACCCTCTGGAAGGAGTGGTCCTCGGCCCAAGGCTACGAATACCGGACGGCGGTCTCCCCGGACGAGATCGATCCATCCCTGATTCCCCGGGTCCCCATCTCCTTCGCCAAGGCCCACCTCATCCTTCCCCATTCCCTGGCGGAGGGGCCGGACGGACCGGTCCTCTCCGTGCTCTGCGGAGCACCGGAGTCCTTTCCGGCCCTCGAGCCCCTCATGCTCCTTCTCGACTCCGGGGGAGCGAGACCGGACCTCCGGCCGGTCCTTCTCCCCCAGACCGCCCTCTACGCCCTGATCAACACCGCCTACGAACGCTTCGGACAGACCGAGACCGGACGGATCCTCGACTCCGCGGAGGAGGAGGCGGACACCTTCTCCGATCTTCTCGCCATCCAGGAGACCGTGGATCTTCTCGATGCGCGGGACGACGCCCCCATCATCCGGCTCGCCAACTCGATCCTGTCCCAGGCGGTTCGCCAGAAGGCCTCCGACATCCATCTCGAACCCTTCGAGGAGGAGGTGAAGGTCCGCTACCGCCTCGACGGGGTTCTTTACAACGTCCTCTCAATCCCCCAGAAGCTCAAGGCGGGGGTCATCTCCCGCTTCAAGCTCATGGCAAACCTCAACATCGCCGAAAAGCGGCTGCCGCAGGACGGCCGCATCCGCATCCGGGCGGCAGGACGCGACGTCGATATCCGGGTCTCCTCCATTCCGGTCCGGCACGGGGAGCGGGTGGTCCTCCGGATTCTGGAGCAGGGGACCCTTCTTCTGCCCCTCTCGGAGATCGGGTTCTCCCCGGAGGACCTCGCCCAGGTCAACCGGCTCATCACACTCACCAGCGGAATCATTCTTGTCACCGGCCCCACCGGCGCCGGAAAGACGACGACCCTCTACGCCATCCTGAACACCATCAACAGCCCGGACAAGAACATCATCACCATCGAGGATCCGGTGGAATACCAGCTCCGTGGAATCGGACAGATCCAGGTCAACCCCCGGATCTCCCTCACCTTCGCCTCCGGGCT
>JAKBXW010000047.1 GCA_021840555.1 Nitrospirota bacterium | reverse complement strand
GGAGGCCGGCATCCGGACCATCGCCGAATCCGTCGAATCCCGCGAAATACTCGCCCTCGTCCGCTCCTTCGGCCTCTCCCTCGCCCAGGGTTTCGCGGTCGGGGCGCCCACGCCGCATCTCCCACCGCTAACGGAAGGTGCGACATGACCCTGGACAATCCCGGAATCCAGACTCTGACGCGCGCCCTCCTCGATTCGGTGGGCCGCATTCTGGAGGAGGGATCCGCTCCGTCGGATCTGATCCAGGAGATGCTCGACCTTCTTGTCCGGGAGGAGATCCTGGCCCGCGCTTCCCTTTATTTTCTGACTCCGGGGGGACTCCGTCTTCAGGCCTCCTCCCGCTCTCCCGCGGAGCGCCACCTCCGGGAATCTTCCGAATCAGACGGCATGGACGCCTTTCCGGAGGAGGCCCTGCTCCGGTGCGCCCGGAGCGGCCAGCCCTGTCTGACACCACCCGTTTTTTATTTTCCACTTTTACAAAAGACTGTCTGCACCGGAGTCCTGGCGATCGTTCCCCGATCGGGCGTCAATGGAGTGGCCGACATTCCTCCGGACCTCTCCGACATCGGACGACTTCTCTCGCTCGTGGCCGGCATCCAGGAAGGCATGGGACGCCTCTCGGCGTGGGAAGGACGCTTCAGGAGCCTGATGGAGGCCCTCCGCGATCCTCTCTTTTTGCTGGACGGAAGAGGGAGGCTTCTCGAAGCCAACGCCTCCGGACGGGCCCTCCTGGGGCCGGAATTCGCTCCCGGACAACCCCTTTCCCCGTTTCTGCCGCTGTCAGTCGCCCGGTCGCGACCGGACGATTCGGGGCGCATCTCCCGTCCGGGCTCCGGCGACACCACCAAAAAGGAAAAGGATGGGACGTATATCGTCCGGATGCCGGAAAACGGGAGGGACGACAGGGGAACCGCTGAAATATGGACTCTACGTGTTCCCGACGGAGAGGATGTTCTCGTCAGACTGGCCTCTCCCGACAGTGATCCCGGGATCCGGGAGATCGTCGAACGCTATCGTCTTCTCTTCGAGAAGGCTCGCGAAGGCATCGTCATCACCGACCGGGCCCGGATCATCGTGGACGTGAACCCCTCCTTCACACGGGTCACGGGCTACACCCGGGGAGAGATTCTCGGAAAAACGCCGTCCCTCCTGAAGTCGGGACGCCAGTCTCCGGAATTCTATTCAAGGATGTGGGACGCGCTTTCCCGGAACGGACACTGGGAGGGGGAGATCTGGGACCGGAAGAAATCCGGAGAGCTCTATTGCGAATGGCTCTCGATCTATTCCCTCGAATCGAACGGGGAGGTCACCCACTATCTGGGAATCTTTACCGACATCACGGAACACATGAAGGACCAGGACCGGATTCTCCATCTTGCCTCCCATGACGCCCTGACAGATCTTCCGAACCGGCGCATCTTCAAGGAGCGCATCGAAGAGGCCCGTCTCAGGTCCCTTCGGACAGGAGAGAGCTTTGCCGTGGGCATCCTCGACCTGGACGGCTTCAAGTCCGTCAACGACCGTCTGGGCCATCAGGGCGGTGACCTCCTGCTGGTAAAGGTTTCGGAAAGACTTGCAAGCGTCCTCCGCCAGACCGACACACTCTCCCGCCTGGGAGGGGACGAATTCGGCCTCCTTCTGGACGGCCTCGCCGACTCGGACCTCCAGGCTCTTTTCAACCGCATCGTGGAGTCTCTCCATACGCCACTGTCTCTCGGAGACGAGGGGAAAGAAGAGGTCTTGATCTCGGGAAGCATGGGCCTGACCCTCTCTCCCCCCGATACCGGTCCACCGGACACCCTGCTGGCCCACGCCGACCTGGCGCTCTACCGGGTCAAGGAACAGGGCAAGGATGGGTGGTCTCTTTTCGAGAGCCGCATGGCCGAATCCCTGGCGGAAAGGCACCGGATCCGAAGCGAGTTCGAACGGGCGCTTCTCCGGGAGGAACTTGTTCTTCACTTCCAGCCCCAGGTCCACATGACCGACGGACGGATCCTGGGCGTCAAGGCGCTCGTCCGCTGGAACCACCCCGACCGGGGACTCCTCCTCCCTGGAGACTTCATCGACATCGTCGAATCCACCTCCCTCGTCGCGCCCCTCGGCCGGACCGTTCTCGACATGGCCCTCTTCTGGCAGAAAAAATGGCGCGAGGCGGGACTGGATCTTCGCATCAGCGTCAACGTGGGGGCTCGCCACTTCCTCTCGGGATCCTTCCAGAATGATCTCGACCAGATTCTTTCCCGCCATTTTCCCGGCCGGAACGCCAATGGAAGGGTGATGATCGAAATCACGGAAACAGAATCGCTCCGGGATCTTCGCCTCGCCCAGAAAATTTCCGAATCCTGCCAGGAGCGTGGGATCCTCCTGAGCCTCGACGATTTCGGAACGGGCCAGGCATCCCTCACATCCCTTCAGAAGCTGACCGTCGGGGAGATCAAGATCGACCATGGATTTGTCCGGAAGATCCACCACGACGGCAAGGATCGTGCGATCGTGGCAAGCCTTCTGGCGGCTGGACGGATGATGGGGGTCGACGTCGTGGCGGAAGGAATCGAGACGGAAGAAAACGGATGCGCCCTGATCGCGATGGGATGCCAGTGGGGGCAGGGATATGCCATCGCCCGCCCCCTCGCGCCGGACAGCGTCCCTGACTGGGTCAGAGGATGGAAGCCGCCGTCTTCCTGGAGGGCGGCCCCCCGGATTGAAACACCCGGAAAACGAAAAAGGCAGGGCCTCCCCTGCCTTCCTTTTTTTCAGTAGAACGGTTTGAAACGGAACTGGAAGCTCTACCGGGCCCGGCTGTCGGTTTTCAGCTTCTTGATGGCCGCGGAAAGCTTGTCGAACTTTTCTGCGCTGTTGTCGCGGATCGTCAGGTTGGCGTCCTCATGCCCCGCATAGGAGCAGAAGGCCATGGTGTAACAGGAGGTTCCTCCCCGGATGATCTTGAGGGAGAGGTTCGCGTAATGGCAGTGGACTCCCACGAAGAGGCACGCATCGATCTTGTTGTGCCAGATCGTCAGATTCGGGTGATTCGGATTGATCTCGAACTCGGGCTCGATCTTGGGATACTTGGGCCGGTAGTCCGCCATGGGAATGATCCGGATGTTGTTGGATTCGGCGCACCGGAGAACGGCATCGGCGATCTTGCGCGTTTTCTCCGACCACTGCCAGAGGACGAGCGGACCGGGAAAGAAGGTCGGAACCTTGGCAGTCGCGAGCTTCCGGGCTGCGGTTTCGATGGCCTCCTCCTCGGAGGCAGGCGTTCCCTCGATCAGGGCCCATCCCGGCTCGGGGGGAGGAACTCCCATGGAAATGGCGGCGGGGGGCAGAATTCCTTCCGGTCCGGGAAGAACTTTATAGGTCGTCACGAAAACTCCTCTCTGTGATGCTGGGGTTTCTTGATCATAGCCGGCAAATTCGGTCCAGCGATCTTATCACGGTTTCATTTTTTGGGTCAATTCCGACAATTGGCCCGGTCAATGGGTCGGCCATCCGGCACCGGCAATTCCCTGCTTCGGGATCACCTCGGTCAGGAGGGCTCCGACTCCGGACTTCGGTGCACGAAATGATCCTGCCGGCTGACACCCACGTCGGAAACATACATGATGCCCGAATAACGCTCGAACAGGGGCGTGAGCCCCTCCAGGATCAGCTCGACCTGCTCCTCCCTGACGACGGTCATCAGGAGCGCCAGACTGCTGGTTTCGTTGTAGATCAGGTTCCCCTCGTAGAAGCCGCTGTGGCCCATTCCCGAGACATTGGGAACGATGGTGTACCCCGTGACCCGGACCCGGGCCAGGAGGTCGCGGACGAAGGGCAACCGCTCCCCGCTCACGATGATGTCCACCTTCTTCATCGGGTAAAGCCGGGCTCTTTCCATCAGGAGGTCCTTTCTGGGATTGAGGGGTCGGCCGGCTCTGCGGCGGTCCATGTTCCGGAACAGGCGTACCGGTAAAAGATCCGGTCTCCGGGGTCCGCCGCCACCAGCCTCACCCATTCGTTTCTGACAAGCTTCCGGAGGACCGGATTGTTTTCGATGATGCGCTTCAGTGTCTCCCGGGATGCCTCCACGAGGACCGACAGACGCACGGGTTCGTGAAACAGGCGCTCTCCGTCCCGAATCGTCTGCTGCGGGAGACCGGGGAGAAGATCGCTTTCGTTTCCCCACATGACCCCGAACTGTCCGGTGACATTGTGGTAGATTTTGTTCCCGCCGCCGAAGCGGATTCCGTCGAGGGCCGAGAAGAAATGCTCGGCGTTGATCCACTGGCCGACCACCAGCGGGCCGGTGAGGATCGCCTCGAGATTCTTCCCCGACGGGTCGAGGGACGGATCGTAGGAGTGCAGGAAGGCCCGCCCGGCAAAATCGTAGGAGACACTGGCCAGCGTCCGGGTTCCGACGATGAACCAGGAATTGCCGGAGAGGCCCCACTCGGGCCTCACCTCGCTGACGTCGCAACTCCTCCGGAAAAGAAGCGCGTCGCTTCTCCCAGGATCGCCCCCTCCCGAGATGCGGGGAAGGTCGCCGAGACGCTCCAGGCCGGATAGCCTTCCGGCCTCTTCGAGATCGCGCCACAGCCGTTTGAGGTCCCGCCGGTGGGTCAGCGGAACCGATTCGAGATCGAAAAAGTCGACATGGTCCGTGACCGTATTGTGCTCGCCCGCCAGAAAATGGGTGTCGTAGGGTATGTCGATCCCGCGCTTTCTCAGAATATCCCGGACGGCGGGGCTGTTGGCCATCTCGACGAAGACGCGTGCGTTCGGAATGCCCCGGTTTCCCCCGCAGGCTCCGCAGTCGAGAGCCGATTCGTAGGGATTGTTCATGGATTCGGAGCCGTGGCCGCAGACCAGGACGAGACGGGAGAAATTCCGGGTCAGGCCGATCATCCGAAGGCTGTTTTCAATGTAGAAGGCCTGCTCATCCGTTGAAAAGCCCATGGTCATGATCGTCTCGAGGAGAACGCGCGTTCTCCGGGTGTTGACCATATAGAGAGTCCGGAGTTTCCGGATCAGATCGGCCTCCTGGGCCAGATTGATCCCGAGCTCTTCCCGGGCCCGGATCCCGAGCCTTTCCAGGGAGCGGCTTTCGTCGAGGGACTTCTGACGAAGCTCCTCCACCGTTTCCGACGAGAGCGAGCGGGTGTGGGGTCCGAGCAGGTCAAGACAGGCCTTCCGGATCCGGGCATGCTGCTCGGCCTCGATCATGGCCAGGGCCTCGGGCTCGGTCACCTTGGCCACCGTCAGCGCGGTGGCGATCTCCGGGAAGAACCATTCCCGGACGACCTCCGTCGCTTTCCTGACCCAGGCCGGGAAGAAGCTCCGGCCCACGAAGGGGAAGAGGTAGAACCATCCGAGGGCCTCCACCAGGACATAGGGCGTGATGACATGGTCCTTGAGCTCGTGGAAGAGGTGGACCAGGGAGCGGGCCTTCTGCTGGCGCTGGAAATGAAGGTCGGCCCGTTCGAGCTCGTAGGCCCTCGGAAGCTCCCGGACCCTGTGGCGGGGGTTCAGAAGGACCGGGGCCTGCGTCTGGCCGAAGGATTTCTGGTAGGGCTGAAAGCGGAAGGGAACTCCGAAAAATCCGGCCATCCCGTAGGTGGCATACCCTCCCATGGATTCGACATGCCGCCGGAGGCGCTCGGACCTCACGTCGATGCAGAAAAGGACCTGGGCCGTAGGACGCACTCCTTCCGGGGAGGGATGCCCTGCTTGTGGATCCCGCCAGGAACGGACCTTCCGGAGAAGATCCCGCTCGAGCCGGAATTCAAGGGCCTGTTGCCAGATCTCCTGGCGGCGGCTCCGGTCGAAGGCATCCAGGTGATTTTCGAGAGAAATCCACGATTCGGGGTCCAGGGCGGATACTTCCTCCGGAGGGAGACCCAGGCATTGCACCACATGAAAGAGGCGTCCCGCCCGGCTTCGCCCTCCGCCCTCCGCGCGAAGGGACTCGACCCATTCCTGTTTCAGGCGGAAGAGTTCTCTCCAGAGGGAATCCCCGGGCGGAGGGAGTTTTCCTCCGAATCGGCCGAGAAGCGCCTGCAAGGCGGGCGGGGTTCCGTAACGACGAAGAAAGTGACGGGTCGAGACCTCCTCCGGATGCGCAGCAATCCAGGTCCGGACAGCGGACAGGGTCCCCGGGATCCCGAGCCGCTTCCGGCAGACGTGGTCGACCACCGCCTGCTCCAGAAAAAGTCTGACCGCGAGAACCATGACGATGTCGACCGGATGGGCCTGGGTCCATGGATCGTCGCTCCTTCCGGAACGCCATTTCACATACCCCAGCCATCCCGGAAGGGCCACCACATGACGTTCGAGATAATCCGTCAGCCCCTCCCGGGGGATTTCCATCGCATTGATGGCCGCAATCAGAGTGTCCTCGGGGTTGGCGGGAAGTGAGGAGAGCTCTTCGTAGGCCTCCCTGAGGCCCCAGTAGAGAATTTCCCTGTCGTGGACAGCCATGGAGCGCCAGGATCGGTAGAAACCCCGTTCCCGATGGGGAAGGTTCCAGGCCGAGACCCCTTCATCGAGAAAGGCCGACAGCCATTTGATAAGAAGATGGTCGATACGGGGGCTCCACTGCCCCTCCTCGAATTCGTCGACCCACTCCAGGAGCGTCAGGGTCGGCCCCGGGCGGGGAATGAACTCCAGGGAAGGGTCCGACCAGGAGGCGCCCGGAAGTTTCTCCCGGACCGCCTGGCGACAGGAATCCCAGAGCTTTTTAAGGAAACTTTTCTCGGGATCGCCCGATCTTTCCCCCGCGATGCGGAAAGCGTGAAGCCTCCGGACTTCGGGCGCGAGATCCTTGCGAAGTCTGAAGAAGGCCGGGCGTCCCTCAATGATCAGGGGGTCGGACGGAGCCGGCGGATCCCATTCATGAAGGAAGTGCAGAAGGACGAGGTCGACCAGTTTTCGGCTCTCCCCTCCGAGAGAGAGCGCGATTTTTTTCCCGAGTGAGGGATTCCTCTCGAGGAGAACCGCCTCGAGATCCTCCATTCCCAATCGCCCGCGATCGAGAAGATCTTTCCAGTCTCCGACGGAAAAGACCTCCCGGCTCCCGAAAAGCTGGGCCGCCTTCCGGACAGCTTCGAAGAAGGGCAGCTCCTCCAGTTCGTGAAGGGGGTTGTGATGGATGAAATTCGTCATCCTGTAGACAAAGGACAGCGACTCCCCCGCCAGCTCCACATGAGAGCGCAGTCCGATGCGCTGTCCGTCGCTCACCCCCGACAGGTCCCATTTGGGGGAATTCTTTCTTTCCATGCCCTATCCCCCTCCCGGAAAGCCGAAGGTCCCCAGGAGATCCGCCCCCAGAAGGAAGAGCGATGCGAGACCCAGGGCCCACCCTTCGGCGGGACGAATTTCAGAAGCCAGCATCTGGTCCGACGGAGACAGCCGCCGGAACGGCTCTCCGGAAAAAAGGCTCCGGGTCCGGTCCAAAACCAGGACGAAGGCGAGAAAGATCCCCACCACCGAGAGAATGGACAGGGCGAAGGAGTGCTCCGAGAGCGCCCTGAGCAGGCTCCATTCCCCCAGGAATCCCCCCACAACCGGAAGACTCATTCCCTGGAAGGCTCCGAACAGAAAGGCCAGGCGCAGAGGCTCGACCATCGTTCCCTGACCAGCAAGCCCCTGAAAGGTCCGGGCCCTGAATCGCTGGGAAAGAAAGGAAAGGGAGAGCCCGGAAAGGGTCGTGGAGAGCGGGAGAAGCAGCGCCATGTAAAGCGCTCCCTCCCGTCCATCGGGGCTACCTGTCAAAAGACCGGCCAGGAGGAAACCCGTTCCCGCCACCGTCAGCCCATCCGCCATCTCCTCGACGAAAAGGGCGATCTTCACATAGAGAAGTCCCGAGAGCCCCAGCAGCGGACCGAGGAGGAGTGCCGCGGGCGACTGGGACAGGCTTCCGGCCGGAACCCCCCTGAAGATATGGAAGGCCACCAGAGGGGGGAGACAGACGAACAGGAGTTGGTCCGTCCTCAGGAATCCGGGCAAAAGGACCTTCTCCGTGCGGCGGGGAAGGGGGGCCGGGAGAAGGAAGACGATTCCCAGAAGGGCGGTCGAAAGAAGGAGAGCCGGCGAAGTCCGGGTCGCCTCGAGGGAAAGGGCTCCCAGCGCGAGAGCGGCGCCCACCAGCCGAATAGAAAAGAATCTCAGGTAGGCTCCGGGATAGGCCCCGCCCAGGAGCAGCGCCGACAGGAAGAGCGCCAGGGACAGAAGTGCCGCTCCGGCCTCGATCCGCCCCGGTCCTTCCTGGAGGAAAACGCCAGTCGCCAGGGAGAGGACGGCCGGAAGGAGAATCGGGGCAGGAGAACGCCGCTCCTCCTCCGGGATGACCGGGAGATATGCGAGGAGGGCTGCGGTGAAGGCCAGGGAGAGGAGGAGGCCTTCCCGCGGGAGGGTCCGGCAAGGGCCGCAGGCTCCCTGAAACAGGAGGGCATAAAGCAGGGCAAAGGCGAAGAGGAGGACCGGGGAAAGCCCCCATCCGGCCGCCTTTCCCCTTTTTGCGGCCAGGGCGCGCGATACCGGGAAAAGGAGGGGAAGAAAAAGAAGGACGGCGACCGGAACCGGGAGCGAAAGAATCATCGGATCTCCCCTCGTCCCGGAAGGAATCCCCGGAGCCGTCCGAGCAGGCGGTCGAGGGGTTCGATCAGACGGTGGAGGACGAAAAACTCCAGGGTTCCGCGATTCAGGAAGAAGAGATACAAAGCCTCCTGACGGGAGAGAACCCAGGCCGGCAGGACCACCGCCCCCCGGATTCCCCGGAGGAGAGCCACCCCCCACCCGGCGATGATCAGGGCGGTGATGAGCAGGACGATGGGAGTAAAAAGCACCCATCCGACTCCCCCGGAGGCGAAGAAGAGAGCGCGGGCCGCCGGATCGGGATAGAGAAAGAGATTGAAGAGATGGGCCGCCTTGATATAAACGAAAACGAAGAAGACCAGGAAGGCGGTCCAGGGAATCGCGGCGGCGAAGGAGTCGAAGAGTCGGGCCCGGGTGAGGCTGATCGCCACCTGGGATACGGTGACCCAGCTGAAGAAAAGAAAAACGACCGTCCCCTCCTCCCGGGAAAGGTGGATGCCCGCAAGCTGATGGGCACCCAGAAGGATGACCAGGGGAAGGACGAGCGTCACGAAAGCCGCAGGAAGAATCCGGGAGAGGCGGAAGGCCTCCGGAGTCCGGGGTTCGGTGGCGGTCCTCTTCGGAAGGCCGGGCTCCTCCCGGGCGATATGGATCCCCATCCCCGACTCGAGGAAGAGTGTTGCCTTGAAAATCCCGTGGGCGATCAGATGGAAGACGGCCAGAGAGAAGGCTCCGAGGCCGCATTCCATGGTCATGTACCCCATCTGGCCCATCGTCGAAAAGCCGAGCTTCCGCTTCACGTCGCTCTGGGTCAGCATGGTCGAGGAGCCGAAGAGGGCCGTCACGAACCCCACGAGAAAGACGACATGCATGGTCAGTGGCGCATGGGAAAAAATGAGCGAGGTCCGGTTCATCAGGTACCCCCCGACATTGACGATTCCGGCATGCATGAGTGCGGAGACCGGCGTGGGCGTCTCCATGGTGTCGGGAAGCCAGACATGAAGAGGAAACTGGGCCGACTTTGCCATGCACCCGGCGAAGAGGCAGAGGGTCAGGACCACGAGTGAACCCTGGGAGACGAGGTCGGGGGAATCCCTCAGCATGTCGGCCATCCGTCCGATGTCCAGAGTATGAAAGAGACGCTCGGCCAGGAGGAGACCAGCCAGAAAAAAGGCGTCCCCGAGCCTGTGGACAATGAAGGTCTTTTGGGCGGCGGCCACGGACTGGGCCCGGAAGCGGTTGTGTGACATCAGGAGGGAGAGTCCGAGGCTCATCAGCTGCCAGAAGATAAAGATCAGCAGGAGGTTCCGGCTCGTCACGAGCAGAAGAAGGATTCCGGTTTCGATGCCGATCAGGGCGAAAAAGCGCTCATAGTTCGACTCCCCCAGCATATAGCGGAGGGAGTAGGTCTGGACCACCGCACTCACTCCGGTGATCAGGAGGACCATGATCGCAGAAAGCCGGTCGACCCCCCAGAGCGGTTGTGCGGAAAGCCCGGGGAGGGAAACGGGAAAGGGGAGGATCACAGGCCCCGAAGAAACGACCCGCACGAGAAACCAGAGGCCCAGAAGAAAAGCCGCGGCGGTCGGAACAAGCGCGAGAAAGGCGCGGCGGGGCGAACGCCCAGGAAAGAGCCATTCGGCAAGGAAGAGGCCGCCTCCGCCCAGGAGAGGAAGCCCGGGAAGAAGCATGGCGAGTTCGCTTTGCAAGGTGTCTACTCCTAAACTCCCGGAACACGGAAACGACCGGATGTCCTTATCGAGGGAACTGGGCCTTCCCGGTCGATTCAGCTTTCCGCGAAGGCAGGGTCACAATTAACGATGTTTGGGAGATCCGATACGATTGAAGGGAAAGCTGACGCGGGGGAAGGGCGCCATGGAAGCCGGGGGGCGATGGAAATCTTCCCCCCCCGGACTCCGGAAGCCAGGATTCAGAATCCCCGGGAATTCGTCTTCATTTTTTTCAAGGACTCCGCAAGCTTCATGAAGGTTTCAGGCGAGGTGTCCCGAACGGACAGATTGGCGTCCTCGTGGCCGGACATGGAGCAGTAGGCCAGAGTGTAGCATTCGGTTCCGCCGCGGATGATCTTGAGGGCCAGGTTCGCCTGATGGCAGTGAACGCCCACGAAGAGGCAGGCATCGATCTTGTTGTGCCAGATGGTCAGGTTCGGGTGGTTCGGATTGATCTCCGTCTCGGGATCGATCTTCGGATATTTGGGCCGGTAGTCGGACATGGGAATGATCCGGACGCCTCCCTCGACCGCCGCCTTCTTGATGGCCGCCGCCATGAGTGCTGACTTCTCGTTCCACTTCCAGAGGACCAGGGGGCCGGGAAAGAAAGTGGGAACCTTGGCCCTGGAAAGCACTCGGGCGCTCGCCTCGATCGCCTCGTCCTGGGGAACGAGCCTGCCTTCGATGTGGCCCTCTCCGGGTTCGGGAAGAACAATCCCCATCATGGCTGCCGCCGGAGGCAGGAAGGCTTCGGGACCCGGCTTCACGCGATAGTTTGACACGTAGACTCCCCTTCATTCGGTTGTTCGGGAAAGGACAGGCCCTCCCCTTTCTATAAATTTCGCATTTGGGACCATGGATTTTGTCCATGGCCATCAAAAGAGAGAACTTGTTGGAAGCTCCATTTTACGGGCAGCGATCCGGATCGTCAAGAAGGGTTCGATCTTCCGCGTCCCGCTCCTTTCCGGATCTTTTTACGCACCTCGCCTTATGCTGAAGGAAAGAATTCCTGATTCGCATTTTTTTCAGGAAGTAATAAAATGAGACCGTCCAATCAGAGGAGGATTGAAATGTCATTATTATTGCGGAGAACAGTCGCTTCACTGTGTCTTTCCGTCTTTTTTCTGACCTCCACAGCCTATGCCGGGGGGTCCATGGACTGGGGAAAGAAGATCGCCGAGGAGGGAAACGGCTCTCCCGGAAGCGTCGCCTGCATGGAGTGCCATCGCTTAAACGGAGGAGGGATGCCTTCCATCGGAAGTCCCAGGATCGCCGGGCAGACGGCCTTCTACATCGAGCACGAGATCCTGGGAGTCCAGAAGGGAACCCGTTATGCCCCCGTCATGGCCGGAGTTGTCCAAAATCTGTCAAAAAGCGACATTCGGGCCGTCGCCCTCTACTACGCAGGCGTCAGGACTCCCAAACTTCCCGACGTCTCACCCCCCGACCCCGCCCTCGTGGCACTCGGGAAGCATATTGCGCAGAAAGGCCTGTGGAAGAAAAACGTCCCGGCCTGCGTCCTCTGCCACGGCCCGAATGGACGCGGGATTCCGCCCCATTTCCCCTACATCGAGGGGCAGAACAAGGGTTACCTTCTGAGACAGCTCGTCTCCTTTGCCTTTCTCAAGAGGAAGGACGATCCCCAGGGCCTGATGCGGGGGATCTCGCGGAGACTGACACAGCGGGAGCGCAAGGCGGTGGCCGAATACTTTGCGAGCCTCAATCCTCCCGCGACCTCTTCACACAAAAAATAGCCAAATAATCAGGAGTTGCAAATGAAAATCGGTCCAACGCTGCTTGTCCTGGCTTCAGGCCTGATCCTTTTTTCGGGCAGCCGGGGACTTGCCTCCCCTGCACTTGCCCAGGAGCCGGCCACCTTTCAGCCACCCTCCGACAGCGAGATCCCCTCCGACCCCTTCGGCAACCTGGTCCGGAAGGGAGAACGCATCTTTACGCAGACCAGAACCTATGCCGGGAAATATGTCGGAAACGACCTCACCTGCGAAAGCTGCCATCTCGACCGAGGCCGCAAACCCTACGCGGCCCCTCTCTGGGGCGCCTACGTAAGCTATCCCAGGTTCCGGAGCAAGAACCACAAGGTCAGCCGTCTGGGGGAACGGATCCAGGGATGCTTCCGCTTTTCGATGAATGGTACACCCCCTCCCCTTGACAGCGATATCATACGGTCCCTCGTGGCCTACAGCTTCTGGATGTCGCGGGGGGCTCCCGTCGGGGTGAAGCTCGCCGGAGCGAGGATGTACAAGATGCCTCCTCCGCACCGGACTCCTGATCCCTTCCGCGGAAAAAAAGTTTATGCCGCCAAGTGCGCCCTGTGCCACGGGGCCGACGGACTGGGAACGACCTCCGGCCATGATGTCGCATTTCCTCCGGTGTGGGGCCCCAGGTCCTACAACATGGGCGCGGGTCTGGCAAAGGTTTCCAAGCTGGCTGGATTCGTGAAGATGAACATGCCTCTCTCCAAAGGATCCTCCCTGACCGACCAGCAGTCCTGGGACGTCGCCGCCTATGTGGACAGCCAGCCCCGGCCGGCCGACCCCCGAAAGCGTCAATAAATCACAAGAAGGGAGCGGGCATCCATGTCCGCTCCCTTATGTATTTCGACATGGAGTCGCAATAACAAAAAGAGCCATTTTCATATCCAGGGTCCGCAATGCATCATCGTTCAACGCAATAAACGTCCTGCGAAAAACGAGCTTTCACAAAAACCATCACCACCGAAGAGATTGACCGGCGGGTGCCGGAGTGCTCATCCGGCATCTCCGATATCCCGCCCCCATCCTTTTTCCCTCTTATTGTTCCGCTTCCCGCCTGTCCGCCGACGAACGGGATCTCCTGACCTTCCGCCTCCTGTTCCGATCCCGAGCTTCATGTCGCCCCCTTCCGGAACAGACAGATCGATTTCTGCCTCCCCTGGTTCCTGCCAATAACCTCCGGAAGGCTCTCCCCGTCTCATGGATCGTTGAGAACCAACCGCGTCGCACAGTTCGATTGGTGATCCAACACGCCTTTCTATAGACCCTGCTTGTTTTCGGAAAGAAAAGGGACCCTCGACCGGAGAATCGGCGAAAAATTCCCGATCCGGCCGGGGTGCCACCCTTTCCGGCAAACGGGGCCTTCGGAGCGATCTCTTCGCGGAAACATCTCGCCCCGGAAAGGGCCCTTCTCTCCCGGATCCCCCTCCGTCTTTGGTGAAAACGATCGGGGCCCCGCCCCATGAACGCGGGATCGGAAGCGGCCCTCCCAACCCGAGGGTGAGAGAGACGACCCTCCCGGACATCCGGACCTTCGGCGTGCTCCCTCGCTCCAGCAACGCGATGCGACGGCTGGAAGGTTCTTCTCCCGGACCCTCCGGAACAGGCACGTCAGGAACGAAGGACCTACCGGCCCATTCCCGCTTCTGGGGCTGCAACGTGAGGGTCCGGCCCAACCCGGGAGATGACGTTCAGGCACCGGAGTGT
This sequence comes from Nitrospirota bacterium, assembly GCA_021840555.1. Lineage (GTDB taxonomy): Bacteria > Nitrospirota > Leptospirillia > Leptospirillales > Leptospirillaceae > UBA4572. Next base: position 201 of record JAKBXW010000047.1, on the reverse strand, counting down.
GGCATTACAGAATTCCAGAAATTAGCCGATAAGTCATGATAAAGAGACAAAGAACAGGTCCCACCCGAACCGCGCGCGGAACCCTTTCAGGGGGAAATCCATGAAAAAGCTCATCAGGAAAACCGTCCTTGTCGTCATTGTGATGCTCGCCCTCAACATCGGGACCGGGCTGTGGCTCCAGCACCAGGTGACTCTCTCCCT
>JAKBXW010000142.1 GCA_021840555.1 Nitrospirota bacterium | reverse complement strand
CGAGTGGCGACGTACGTGGCGGAGAGAGTGGAGGCGTTTTTACGGCAATACCATATCCAGGCTGAAGCTCCGTATGCGAATGCCATCACGCAGGGAGAGGGAACGATGACAACTCGCGGTTTTTTTAGGCCCGCGCAAGCATACAACCTCTCGATAGCTGGAATGATCTTCGAGGGATCAATGGGATCTGTCCGGAACGCAATGCCGATCCATTTCCGGGAAATTTTATCCATTTTTTCCTTTTCCTCGGGCGTAATACCACCCTCGGCTCGGGTTTTTGTGCGTATGATTTTTTTGTCCATTTTATTCCCCCTATTTATCTAAAAGCGCCGTAAGACCCCTTCCTTCAGGGAGAGGAGAAGTCACTTTGACTATCCTTCTCTTCTGCGTAAGGGTGTTTTATTTGGGGCAAGCGCGACAATTTCGTCAATGATGCGCTCCGCTTCCGTAAATGATTCTTCCGGCAAGTCCGTGACCTTCTCTATTTTGAATGTGCTGAAGAAGTGATCCCTCTTCCCCATTTGATAGCATGAATGGAAGTCCCGGAGCGCGGCGGAAGAACAATCCATGTTTAAGCGGATTTTCGCTCATCTCTCACCCCTCCCTGAACTCTTACGACTTCGCATCCAATCTCTCACTCTCTCCGGCGATCCCCAACATATCGAGGGAACCTCAGTGTAAACCCACATGACAATTCTTTTTAACTGGGAAATGTTGTCGCACCGCATGACAGCATCGTGGAGCCGATCTTCCAGAACGGCCCGGAGAAATGATCCCGGCATAATTCCTTCTTCGATGTACCGGCGCAACCCATCACGGTATTGCTCCGGAAGTTTTTGATAATCGGTGTCACTCTCTGGTCTCGGCATCAGGGTTTCTCCATTATTAGTCGGTGAAGGTCAAGTGCGCCCTCTCACCGAGGATTCAACCACCACCCTGCAACCGGGGACATTGAATGCCTCCTTGAGGGCTCGGGCCATTCCGTTCAAGGCCGTCTGATTGACTTCCAGGAGCCCTACCGGGGCCCTTCCCTGGGCGACAGCCTGGATAAGCTGAGCGAGATTGACGACCTCTCCCTTGTAGATTTTGGGGAAGGAGAGCCCTTCCACTTTCGGGGCTTGTGTGGCGACCTTTGGAACAACAACTGGCTGGGGGAGAAGGGGGGCATCCAGAATCGCATCCGCCATCACTGAATCCCCTTCCTGTTCCAGTCTGGCCGCTTCTTCAAGCCGACGTTCTTCCTCTTCTTTTCTGGCCTGTTCTTCGGCCTCTTTCCGGAGACGGTCTTCTTCCGCCTTACGAATCCTCTCCTGCTCCGCATGAAAGTCTCCGATCTTCCGGTCGATGATCTTCTGGGCCTGCTCGACGGGCTCCATGACCTTCTTCTTTTGCGCGACCGCTTCCTTGTGTGCCTCGTGAGCCTTCTTTACAATCGGGTCGAAGGTGTTGTCGATCTCCTTTTTTACCGCTCGGAGGGTCAGGGTGAACTCTGCGGCCTCCTTGAAGGTTTCCGCATCCATGATCTGAATGTGGGTCGCTTTCTCCGGGAGGGTGAGAGCCCTCTGTTCAACTTCCTCAACGGCCTTGATTGCGCTCATTTTATTGCTCCTTGTTTGATGTGGTAGACCCTGAGCACGGCCAGCCAATCCGCCGAATGCTCGATGCTTTTATAGGACTCGACGGCATAGATCCCGTCTTTGCGTAGATGGACCCCCCACATATCCCAGATCGGGATGTTGAGCTCCCTCTTGACCAGGAGGGCATAGGCCGCAAGCTGGAGCCTGTGCCAGGGCTGGGAAGGCCCGGTTTTGATGTCCAGAAGAAGGGGATTGATCTTGTGGGTTTTTCCGATCCGGTCCACCGTTCCGGCGTATCCCTCATCGCAGCAGAACGCCTGTTCGATGTGGGAGGGAACGAAGCCCGTTTCCTCCCGAAACTTCTTCCACGCTGACAAATACCCAGTCCATTCCTCCGGAAGAGTGTCGTCGTCCATTCCAGTCTCATCCCAGAAGACCGTGGCCTCATGAATCCTGGTTCCCCTCTCGGCGTGTTCCGGGGCGAAGAAGGTGGTATCGATGAGCCCGACGTCTTTTAGGATCTGCGTGACACTCGGGATGATCTCCCCTTCCACTCGGTAGGTGTGAGTCTCAAGGTCGAAGGTCAGGGGTTTCATCCCTCGGCCTCATCCTTCTGCCCCTCGATCCAGGCAATGATTCCGTCATACTGACTCTTCAGAATCTCGTTCGACGACTTGATGCCAAGGTTACCCAGGTGAGCCTTGATATCTTCGGTGGAGACACCATTCTCCCGGGCGATCGCAAAGAGCCTCTTTCGCTGGGGATCGGAGATGTATTGGTCATCGGGAGTGGTGAAGGTCCCTTCCGTTTTCTTTTCCGATCCGTTTTGGGTCGGTGTCGATGGAGGGGAAGACTGCCTTCCCAGTGTTTCGGGATCCATGTCCTCGATGTCCTGGGTGAAGATGTCGCTGGCTCCCAGGGTGGTAAGGGTGGCATCCACCAAGGCCCGTTTCTTCGCCATCTTGAGGATGGTGTTGGCCTGGTCGTGGGGATTGGTCCGGACCTGCTTGATCTTTTCCACCTTCCCGTATTTTTTCGAGAACTTGATCCGGCGCTGGTCGACGGGGGTCTCTTCATATTCCTCGTCGCACACCGCTCCCCGCCATTTGTACTTCTCCTCGAGGGAGGAACATTCTCCGACCCCGCTTCCCACGAATCGACCGTCGAAGGTCAGGAGCTTGACTTTGACGCGATATCCAATCCCTCCCTCCAGGAAGAGCGGTTCCACTTCCGTCTCCGGGGCCAGCCGGAAGGTCATGATGAGCTTTTCCGCCCCGGCTTTCAGGAGGGTCGGCTTGTCGCCGGCTCCGGGGATCTTCCCGTAATGCTGGCCGTCCTGCATGACGGACCGCATGACTTCCTGGATGCGGTTGACCTGGGCCCGGATATCGATAGCCGTCATAGGGTTCTGATGGGCGATTTCATTTTCCATACTCATTTCTTTTCTCCTTCTGTTACGGGTTTATGAATAAAATCTTTCCTGATCTTTTTGCATGACACGCATTTCCATGCAGCCTTCTCCGGCTTCCCCTCGTCGTACGTGATCCACGCCAGTTCCATGCGGGCTCCGCATTCACAGGTTTCACGGGGGCGTGTCATCCTTCACCTCCTAAATCTCCATCTCTTGAAGCTGATTAACCAGCTTTAATGAAGCAATGGCCGAAAGATTCCAGATACACCCGGAGGCGCAATCCCATGGGTAGTACCAATCGAAGATGAGACGATACGCGTCCTGATAGGGTGCAATAAGAATGCCATCAAAAAGCGCAC
>JAKBXW010000046.1 GCA_021840555.1 Nitrospirota bacterium | reverse complement strand
GGGCTTTAAGTAGTTCTCGAGGAAGAGACGCTCTTTGGCGGACATGCGGTCCCGGACCCCCAGGTACCAGCGCCCGACGAAATAGATGTACTTGTCTTTTTCCCCAAGCTGGGAGGGGAGGGAGACTCCCGACTTGCCCGAAGGGACAGGAACGCTCCCACCGGAAGGCCCCTTCCCGAACACGAAGGCCATGAGGACCAGAAGAAGGGCGACCACCGACGCTCCTCCCCCGATAAGCCCCCACTCCTTTCGGGAAGGCTTCAGGGACTGGGCCAGGGCTTCATAGGCCCGGCGGTTCCGGTCGTCGATCTCCCGAAACTCCTCCCGTATCGACTCCATCAGCCGGTCGCTTTTCTCGGACAGCCGTCCGATTTCGGCCCGGACGGGACCGGGAACAACCTCTGCGGCGGAAAGATCCTCCGCAAGCGCCCGGACGAGACATTCCTCCCGGCTGAGTCCCAGGGTGCCCGCTTTTTCGGAAAGGGCCCGGGCGAGAGATTCGGGGAGATGGACGGTGAGGGAAAGAACTCCTCCGGTTGGCGAAGGAGGGAAGCTGGCCGGATCCCGGTCCATGGAAGTCTCCTCCATGAATGCCGACATGGTTCTCGTGATTGACTGGATAAGGGACGATGCGAATATCTTAGCATGTTTTCCCGGCCATCCCGAAGAATGCGGCTAGGGGGCCCCGTTCAGATTATACAGGCCGGCGTCGGGAAGGGGCGTTCCCGTCGTCGCCTCCGTCGGAGGCTCTTCTCCCTTCTTGTACTCCTCAACGACGAACTTCTGGGCCGTAAGCGGAACGCGAAGCCCGGTGTCGGGGTCGATCCGGACGTCGACGATGTCGTCGGGGATCCGGAAGGTCTGGTTCGGCGGAAAATAGGGGAGCGCCCCCCGCATCACATCCATCCAGATGGGCAGGGCCGCCCGGGCTCCGAACTCTCCGTGCCCCATCGACCGGTGGTCGTCCATACCGACATAGACCCCCACAACGAGTCCCGGGGAAAAACCGATGAACCAGGCATCCCTGAAATTGTTCGTGGTTCCGGTCTTTCCGGCCAGAAGGACCCCGAGCGAGAGGGCGTCCTTCCCTGTCCCTTCCCGGATCACGCTCTGCATCATCGAGGTCAGGAGATAGGCGTAGGCCGGATCGTAGACCGGGTGCGGATCGGGCATGGACCTGTAAATCGTCGTCTTGTGGTAGTCGAAGACCCTGTCCACGGCGTGGAGAGGCTCCCGGACCCCTTCGTTGGCGATGACGGAATAGGCGCCGGTGATTTCGATGGGACGGACTGTTGCCGAACCCAACGCCAGTGTGAGGTCATGTGGAAGGGGCGTGGTGATTCCGAGCCTCCGGGCGAAATCGATTACATGGCCCACGCCGACTTTCCGGACGAGCCGAATGGTCGCGAGGTTGATCGACTCCGCCAGGGCCTTTCTCATGGGAACCGGTCCCAGGAAGTTTTTCTCGAAGTCCTTCGGTCGCCAGACCTTGTGATGAATACGGTCAAAAAAAACGAGGGGGGAGTCGTTCAGGATGCTTCCCGGAGCAAACCCCCTTTCGAGTGCCGCTCCATAATCGATCACCTTGAAGACAGATCCGGGCTGCCGGAGCGCCTGGACCGCCCGATTGAACTTGCTTCGTTTGAAGCTGTAGCCCCCCACCATGGCCAGGATCCCTCCGGTCTTCGGATCGAGTGCCACCACCGCCCCCTGGACCAGAGGCACCTGGTCCAAAGATCCCTCGAAAATCCACCCGGCCTTCTCCTTCGTCCGGGCGAGGATATGGGCATCGACCACATCCCCGGGACGAAGGATTTTCTCAAGGGAGAAGGATTTCAAAACCTTTCTGTCCCGATTGATGTCGGGTCCGGAAAGAACGGTTCTGGCCCAGAGCGCGTGCTCGACCGATATGCGTCCGAGGTGGCGGTCCAGGGAGAACCAGGCATATTTTGGACCGACTCGCAAGATCGTCACTTCGGAGCGGGATCCGGTCTGATCTTCCAGCGCGGCGGAATCAACGGAAGGATGCGTTTCACGCACGACCTTAAGGAGATCCGCGCGAGAAAGAATCCGGACCGGGCCCCGGAACCCCTGCCGCCGGTCGATGGCCCGAAGCCCCTTCCGGAGAGCCTGGACCGCCTGGAGCTGGATGCGAAGATCAAGCGTGGTGAAAATCCGCAGCCCCCCGCCGAAGAGCTTCTTCGCCGGCATCTCCCTTTCGAGCTTCTGGCGCACAAATTCGAGAAAGTAGGAGCTCGGGCTCACCGAATGGACGGGGGGCACCAGCTCGAGGGGAGCGGCGTAAGCCTTTTTCTTTTCCTCCTCCGTGATGACGTGGACATGGACCATTCTGTCGAGAACGACCAACTGGCGGCGCTTGCTGGCCTCCGGATGCAAAAATGGAGAGAACTCGATGGGAGAGCGGATCATGCCGGCGATCATCGCCATTTCTGGAATGGTGAGTTCGGAGAGTGATTTTCCGAAATAGGTCCTGGCCGCGGCCGAAACCCCGTAGGCACCCTCCCCCAGATAAATCTGGTTAAGATAGAGCTCCAGGATCTCATCCTTGGTCAGGACCTTTTCGATCCGGTAGGACAGGATGGCCTCCCGAAGCTTCCGGATAAAGGTCTTCCGGTGGGTCAGAAAGATGTTGCGCGCCAGCTGCTGGGTGATGGTGCTCGCCCCCTCCCGGAGGTATCCTGCCAGGGCATCGGAGATCGCGGCCCGGATGATCGACCCATACGCGAGGGCGCCATGCTGGTAGAAATGGTCGTCCTCCACCGCCAGGATGGTGCGGACGACCATCGGAGGAATCTTGCCCAGAGGAACATACTCCCGGCGTTCCTTGTAGAAGGATCCGATCCTCTGTCCGTTCCGGTCGTAGATGTGGGAGGTTGTGAAGGGAACGTAATGACGCAGGAAATCGACCGACGGAACCCCGGCCACGACCCGTTTGTAGAAATAATACCCGGCCGTCCCGGCCGTGGCCCCGATGATGAGGAGGACAATGAAGGTGATGAGAAGAAATTTTTTCAAGGCCGCCCGGAGGTCATGGATAAGCTTAAGAACAGAAAAGCGGGATCCCCCCGCTAGGGAGAAACCCCGCCCTCGAAAAGAGGAATGAATCCATCAGGATAATGCCATCAAAATCAAATAAGGCTCACAGACCCCCAGGAAGGCTTCACCTGGCGAACCTGAGTGTTTAAAAATTTACCTCTCGAAGGTCTTCATGATCGTGAAGGCGGTCAGAAGGGCGACTCCGGTCAGAACGACGAAGACGACAAACAGGGTCAGATTGGCGTAGTTTGCATCGGTAGGATTGAAAGAACCCATCTTGTAAGGCATGATCCCTCCCTCAGAAAATCGTTCGCGATTCGATTCCATGCCGTTCGGCATCGGTCCCGGGAAAAAACGACAAGTATTCCAAGACCTATAGGCAAACCACACTATACTCCAGAGGAAGAAAGGGGTCAACTCTCCCTCTCGAAGGCTCGAAGGGCGGAGCATTTCAGAAAACCAGTTTGACCCTTGAATCTCCTAGCTGACGCGGATCTCCCGATCGTGGGCGATGAAGTCGGAGAGCGTGAAAAAGGAATAGAAGGGAACGCCCTCCGCCTCAAACCGTTCCCGGCCTCCCTCTTCCCGGTCGACCAGGGCCACGACCTCCAGGACCTCGTAACCGTTGTCCCGGCAGGTCTGGACCGCGCGAAGACCGGAGGCCCCGGTAGTGACGACATCCTCGACCACGACCACGCGGGCTCCGGGCACAAGATCCCCTTCAACGGGATTTTTCGTCCCATGCCCCTTCGCCTCCTTTCTGACCACGAAGGCGGGAATGGGCCGGCGGTAGAGTCCGCTCACCAGGGAAGTCGCCACCCCGATCGGATCGGCCCCGAGGGTGAGCCCCCCGATCCCGTCGGCGTCCCGGAAGGCTATCCGGTGAAAGAGAAGGTGGCCGATGAGATACTGGGCTCGGCTGTGGCCAAGGGTGGTCTTCTTGCAATCGATGTAGACCGGGCTCGATCGTCCCGAGGAGAGGGTGAAGGGATTGTCGGGGCGATAGAGAAAGGATCGCTCATAAAGCGTTCGGAAGAGCTCCTCGCGGTCGGCCGCGAGTCGGGTTTCCCATTCTTCGGGAGGAACGGGCTGGAGATGGGTGAGAAGTTCAAGCAATGAGGTGGCCTGCAGATCTTGTCTGCCCCAAGACAGGGCTCGAATATGGTCGGAAGGCCCGGATCTTCCTGAAACCCGGAGCCGAATGGAAAAGCCCCAATAAAATAAAAATGGTGCCGAAGGCGGGACTTGAACCCGCACGGGTTTCCCCACACGCCCCTCAAACGTGCGTGTCTACCATTCCACCACTTCGGCACTGTCCTGCAATTTGTGGTTCAGGGCGAAAAACTTCTTGATTCTAATGCCTTCTTCTCCCGAAATCAATATCCATCCCTGTCCCCGGAAAAAAATTCGTCCCTGTCTCTTACCTTCGGGGTCTGGAAAGATCCAGAATCCCGCTCCTCGAGGCCACGACCGCGAGGAGGGATCCCCCCAGCGCCACCCCGGCCAGGACAAGGAGGGTCCTGTCCACACCCAGGGCGTCGAGACACAGCCCCGAGAGAAGCTGCGACAAAGAGCCTCCGGCCGATATCAAAGCGCCTGCAAGACCCTGGAGAAGGTTGAATCGCCCCGATCCTCTGGCGTATTCCGCCACGAGGACCGGCAAAAGGACCGAAAAGAGTCCCATAATCGTTCCGTCCAGAAACTGTCCGGCCAAAATTCCCGCCACCGAGTGCGCTTCCGAAAGAAGCCCCCCCCGCAGCGCCAGGAGAAGGAGGCCGAGAGAGAGGAGGAGGCCTCCCGATCCCACCCTCCGGAAAAGGGCGGGCGCCAGAAGGGAAAAGGGGATCATCAGCGCCTGTGTCACCAGAACCAGAAATGCCATGACCCGGGCCGGGGGCTCCGAGAGGGCGATTCCCGAAAGCTTGTCCCCCGCCAGAGGGAGCATGGCGGTGTTGGCGACAAAGAAAAACAGAAGAACCAGAAGGAAGAGGAAGAAAGGGAGAGATACAATCCGGAGGACCGGAAGCGGCTCCACTCCCCTCTCCTCTTCCCGCGCCCTCCGGAAATCGATCGCCTTCCCTGGAACTCCGAAGAGGACCAGGCCGGCCAGGAGAGACGACAGGGCGTAAAAGACAAAGATCTCGAAAAAGGATCCGTGAAGCGCGATCAGAAAAACCGAGGCGGCTCCGAAGACCGATCCCGCATGGCCCGCCCCCTGCGCCCATCCCGTCAGCCTCGGAAACCCGTCGGCCCCGGCGAGACCCATGGCTACCGCCCCCAGGACCGGCATCATCCCCCCCTGGGCGGCTCCCAGAAACAGCTGGGACAGAAGAGCCCGAGGCAGTGAGGGATGGCCCGAGAGAAGAAGACATCCCGCCGCGAAGGAGGCGCAAAGGAGGAAAAAAAAGGCCCTTTTGGAGACGACCCGGTCGGCCAGGTGGCCCGCCAGCGGCTGGAAGAGAAGCAGGACAAGGCTTCCGAAGGCCAGGACGATCCCGACCTGACCCGAGCGCCACCGTTCCCCCAGCAGCAGGTCGATGCTTGTAAGGGGCATGATCCCCGTCTGGATGTCTCCCGCCAGGAAGTTTGACAGAAGAAACGGGAATCGCCCGGGGATGGGACTCTCAAAGCGGCGGCCGGGCTCCATCAGAGCCTTTCCATCGCGACGGAAAAATCGCGTCCCTCCCAGCGTCCGGCTTCCGTCCAGAAGAATGTGAAGAAGAGCGGGATCTCCTGCCCTGGCCGGACAAGGATGTCGACGTAACCGCAGCCGAGCCCGGGCAGAAAGACCGAATCCCGGTCCAAATACGTCTTCCAGCCGTCCAGGGAGCTTCGAAGCCTGAAGGGGGCGAATCCCAGAATCCGCAGGATCTGTCCCGGGCTCATTTGCCGGATCTGGCGGTTGAACTTCCAGATCTCGAGATCCTTCCGCCCGAGACCTTCTTCGTAGCGCGTCGCCACCGAAGGAAGGCGGTCGAAGACCGCTCCGTCCCGGACAGACCGCAGAAGCCGGATATATTCGGCATGAGCCCAGGCCAGGGGATTGGCCGCTCCGGTCGCTCTCCCGAAGCGGCAGGAGGAGCGGGAGAGATCGGGTTCGTCCCAGACCTGTTCGGGAATCAGTCCCCCGGAGGTCGCAAATCCCTCCATGGCCCGAAGATAAGGGCCCGGATCCCTCCCGGCGGCCAGTTCGAAATGTCCCCTCTCCCCCGACAGAAGGGGCCAGGCGCGGCCCCGGCCCCACCCGAGGTACGGGCCGCCGTCCTCCCGCTGGCCGTATCCGTCATGGTTGTATCTCCGGAAAGACGGCCCGAAGGGTGTTTCGACGCGCAGCAGGGCATCGGCGACCGCCACCGAATCGACCACCAGGGGATCGTCGGCCCGCCGGATCCCGTACCGGACCAGCTCAAGGAATCCCCCGTCGACGATCTCCCGCGCGGGAAAACGGAAGGGTGCCCCCGGTGGCTGGTTGGCGAGATCGAGGAAGACCTGGTCGACGTCCTCCAGCGGAGAGGGATCTCCCGTCCCGGTGGGAAGGATCCGGACATAGTGGCGGGTGATGCCCGGCACCACAGAACTTTTTCTGGTGGTGGTCCATCCGTCGAGCCGGCTTTCGAGAAAATCCGCATAATCCAGAAAGAATCTCCCCTCCTCCCCGTCTCCCCGGGACTCAGCCCACAGACCCGCGCAGACAAGGGCCGAAATCATGACCGCAAAGGTAGAAGGAGAGTACCCCCGGGCTTCTTCCCAGCGGTCCTGCTGGGTCGCAGGACCATGCCGAACAAGGTAGGCGGCGGCCGCCTTGACCATGGGGTAGGGATCGAACGCCTTGAGACCGTTTTCCCGGTAAAGCCTCCAGGCAAGAAGAACCGGATGGGCCACCCCGTCGAGCTGGATTCCAGTCCAGTAGGGGGAACCGTCCACCCAGAAGTTCTGGTGGAATCCCCCTTCCGGAAGCTGGCTTGCCGCGAGGTAGACCAAGGCCCTGTAGGGAGTTTCCGCGTCGCCCAGGGCCAGAAGCCCCATGGCGCTGTGGCAGAGGTCCCGGGTCCAGACGAGATGATAGCCTCCCAATCCCGCGGCGTCGTCGTGAAAATCCCCCCATGGGATGCTCTGGGAGGCGATGATCGCCCCGGGAAACAGCTTGTCTTCGTGGGAGCGAAGGACGTTGTGGCTGATGGCGTAGAGGCGTCCCCCGTCCCCGGCACAGTCTCCGAGAGGGAGGATTTTGTCCGTCACCCGGCTCCACTGCTCGAGAAAGCGCCCCTTCTGCTCGACATAGTGGATCCCGAGGGACTGGAAGAGGGTGGTCAGCGCCCCGTGCTGTCCCGTTCCGAAGGAGAGGGCGACCGTGAACTCCTGGGAGCCGTCGACCGCCAGCTCCCCCACCCCGGCGACGTTTCCGCCGGTGGCCCGGTCGAACTCCCAGAGCAGGTCCCGATGCCGGTGGAGATCCGTCGCCCCGTCGCTTGCTCCCACGAAGCCGCAGGAGAGACGCCGGAAGGGGATGCTCGCCCCCAGGGCCATGAAGATGCCGTTCTTCCAGCCCAGCAGACCCTTTTTCCCGGCATGGGAAAAACGCCGCAGGCTGTTGCCCGCGCCTCCTGCGTCGAGATGGGGCTCGACGAGGACAAAGAGACGGATGCGGCCGTCCAGGGCGGGAGCGCATTCGAGTCTCGCCCGCAGAAGGAGACAGGGCAGATGGGGATCCCCCACCACCTCCTTCACGATCCGGTAGCGGCCTTCCGGATCCGAAGAGACGATCCGGAAACCCGGCGCAAAGGACTCGCTGAAAAAGGTCGTGTCATGGCGAAGGTCGCGGCGTTCTTCGTGGACGAAGGTCCCGTCGGTGACGAGAAACTGGAGGTCCCGGATCTGGGGACGGTCCACGGTGGGATAGTAGACCTCGTTCACGATCCCGTGGGAAAGGGTGTACCAGAGATTGGAGGCGGTATTGTAAGCCGTCCCGATTCCGTCCTTACGGCTCGAAGTCCATCGGGGTGATGCTCCTGGATGGCCGAAGGCTTCTCCTGGACGCGCGTCCTGGTCCATCGATCCTCCTTTTCCGATCCGGGCCGTCCCTTCCGCCCCCTCCCGGCCTTTGCCCGGACAGGCCCGGACAGGATGGCTGACAAACCGGGCTAAATCAATCCTTTGGTGGGGAGACGGAGGTGGAGTGCGTCTCGGCTCCCGGCGCCTCGAACGCTCCGGAGGAATTTCTATTCCCCCCCATGGGAGAGGGGCTGGAACGACTCCGGGAAATCTCCTGCCGGCTTCTCCGCACCCATCCGCTCCGGTCCGCGGACGCCCTGCAACTCGCCGCCGCCATCATTGCGAGCCTCGACCGCCCTTCGACCCCCGGTTTCGTCTGCGCCGACTGGCGGCTCGTCGGGGCGGCCCGCAAGGGAGGGTTTCCGGTTCCAGGGATTCCCCCCTTCTGGGGCTTTGCAGGATCATGGTCCGGAGGGCGGCCCCTCCGAAAGCTCCGTCATGTACCGGACGATCTCCTCGTCCGGCACCGTCGCCCGTAGCGCCAGTCTGAGAATCCAGAGCGAGAAGAGCGCCACGAAACCCATGTCGGCAAAGAACGGGATCAATCCCCGGCCACCCAGGTCTTTTGGACCCAGCTCCGACAGGATCCACATTCCTCCGAAATAAGGCACAACCCACCAGGAGTGGGAGAGCCCCCACTCCTCCCGCAGTCCTCCACCCCTCGCTCGCCCGGAAAGGAGCCGGCCCGAGGCGGTGGCCAGCAGAACCAGCAGAAGGGCCAGCAGGGTGAAGCGGAGGGTGGCCAGCCCCGACCAGAAAACGATCCAGTTCGAGACCACAAAGGCCAGGGGGGCCAAAATCCCGGCTTTCCAGAGTCGGAAGGGCCGAACGAGGCCGGGCATCGCCTGGCGAAGCTGGAGGAGTATGACCGGGCCGAGACAGTAGGAGAGGACGGTCACGGACGAAATGTACGCCACGAGCCTGTGCCAGGATGGAAATGGAAAAAAGAAAAGGGATCCCAGAGCCCAGGCCAGCAGGAGACCCGCCCAGGGAACTCCCTGGCGGTTGACCCGCGAGAGGAGACGGGGCGCGCTCCCCGTCTCTCCCTGGGCCATGGCGATCCGGGCGGCCGAGGTCAGGTAGATGAGGGCCGTTCCGGCAGGGGAGACGAGGGCGTCCGCATAGAGCACCATCCCCCACCAGAGGGCCCCCAGGGAGACGGCCAGGGCCGCGAATGGACCGGTGACGCCCGAGAAGCGGAGGCCGGTCCATCCTCCCCCCGCGAGATCCTTCGGATCGACGGAAAGAAGAAAGGCCGCCTCAAGACCAAGATAGAGGAGTGTCCCCAGAAGGACGGAACCGATGACAGCGAAGGGGATGTTCCGTCCCGGATCCCGGGTCTCTCCCGCCAGGTCGACCGCCTGGCGGAATCCGAAGAAGCTGAAGATGACCCCGGCATTGCCCACTGCCGCGAACATGCCTTCAAGGCCGGCATGCGGCGCACTCACCCCGAGATTTTCGGGGTGGTGCGAGAGGACGATCAGGAGGACGATGGTCGCGAAGGGGATGACCAGCTTCCACCAGGTGGCGGCACTGTTGATCATGAGAACGAAGCGGATCATCAGGAAGTTGAGGCCGGTGACCGCCCCCAGAAGAGCGACGGCCGTCGCCGTCCCCCGGAGCGTCAGGAGGCCGGAGACCGGATCGACGAACCCCGGAAGATAGTTGTTGGCGTAAGCCAGGATCGCCATGACCTCGACGGGGGGTACGGAGACGTAGGAGAAGAAGAGGATCCAGCTCCAGAGCTTTCCCAGGAGAGGGCCGTTTCCGATGTGGCTCATGTGGACGATGGCCCCGCTCCGGGGAACGAGCGGGCCCAGCTCGGCATAGACGAGCCCCAGAAGGAGGATCGACAGGGCCCCGATCCCCCAGGAGCCCAGCGAGAGCGGCCCGGCCTCCCGGGCCGCGTTCAGGGGACCGAACAGCCAGCCGGAGCCGATGACGGCGCCGAGACTGGCATAGAGAAGGCCAACGGGCCCCCCCTCGCGGCGAAGGGATCCGGATACCAAGCGGAGCTACCCTGCTGTCGTGGGCCGGAAGGAATTTCCGGGGAGAATTTCCTTGAGTCTCCGCATCAGTCTCGGACCGGCCGGAAGATCCGGAAGCGGGACGAAGCCCCGGGCGGTGGTGTAGGCGGGCGCCTGCCCCCGGGTCAGGACCCACACGGCCAGATGCCGCACCCGGTCCATCGTCGCCTCCGGAAGGTCGGGGCTCACCATCCAGAACTCGACCCCCGTCACCGGCCAGGCGCCGGGGTCTTTTCCCCCGCCCACCAGGGAGCGGTTGAAGCCGTCGGGGAAGACCATCCGCCCCCCCCTCCTCTCCGCCGCTTTTCCGATCGCCCGGACAGAGGGAGCCACCATCCGCCGGGCATCGTTTTCTAGCGCCACAGGAACAAGCTTCGAGCGGCGAAGCCACCCCAGCCCCACATAGCCGATCGTCCCTTCCCGGGCGCGAACCGCGGACACCAGGGCCCGCGAGCCGGAAACGGCGAAGACTTTGGCCCTGCGGGGCCATTCCGGCAGAGGTTCCCGCCCAACGTTGTCCCGCCACCACCGGCAGGTATGGGCCAGATAGTCGGTAAGGAGGTAGGTCGTTCCCGAGGCGTCGGCGCGCACCACCGGCAGGACCGGAAGATGGGGGAGAGACCGTCCGGGATTCTTCCGAATGATCCGGGGATCGTCCCAGAAGGCGATTCGCCCCGAGAGAAGGCGGGAGAGGAGCGGGCCGTCAAGCCTCAGGGGCGCGCGACCGAAGGAGGGAGGAAGATTCACCACCGGCACCACCCCCTCGAGCGCCACCGGAATGAGAACGATGTTCCCTTTTTTGGCGAGGGTCCTGGAGGAGAGATAAATGTCGGAGGCCCCGATGGAGACGTCTCCTTCGGACGTTCCCGCGATGCCGGCCCCGGATCCGGGCGCCGCCACCCGGATCCGCACCCCCGGGTGAGTCCGCTCATACCCCCGGGCCCAATTCAGGTTCGCGGGGTAAAGCATGGAGGATCCGGAAAGGATGAGCTCCTCGCCGTGGGCGGAAGGCACAATCCCGGAAATTCCAGCCATAAAAGCCAGAGCCGTCCAGAGGCGCAAGGAATGAAGTGTAGCCATGGGAACCTCCCGGAGCTATTCGGTTTTGTCCTTTTCCTCCCGGGAAGGGACGGCCTTTTTTCCCGTCCGGGGATTTTCCGGTTCGATCGGGCGGGGACGGGGAATGCCGAGCCCCGAAAGAAAGTATCCCGAGTAGAAGGTCGCGATCCCGAAGAGGAAGATCTTGAGAAGGACCATCATCGTCATGCTCTGGATGAAGAAGAGCACCACGTCGGCGAAGGTCACGAGAAGGCCCACGAGCTGGAGTGCCCGTCCAAGGGGGTAGAGAAGGTCACGCACCGGTCTTCTCCTCCGCGATCGCCAAAAGGCAGCGGTCGGCAAGCCTCCGGGAGCGTTCTGGGTCCGGGGGACGGCAGGCCACCGCCACCACGACCGACTCCGCCTCCCGGACAGCCGGAACGGTCAGGCGGCGGAGGGCCGTCCGGGTCGCCACATTGGCGAGAGGAGCGCCGGAACGGGAGGCGATACGGTCGTTCACACCGGGGTCGTTGGTCAGCGCGAAGACCAGGCGGAACGAGGCCTCGTCCCCTTCAAGATAGGACCGGCGAAGCCAGAGAATCTCTCCGGACCCCGCGAGGCGGACGATCTCCGGCTGGGCCTCGGGCGAAATCACTGTCACACGGGCTCCCGCCTCGAGAAGGCGCAGCACCCTCCGGCGGGCGACGGCTCCCCCGCCCACGACCAGGACGGGCTCCCCCGAGAGATCGGCAAAAAGCGGAAAGAACCCCATCAGAGATATCCCCTCCTCTTCCAGTAGTCGAGCAGGATCGCCGCCCGTCCGGCATAGGGGGACCCCTTTCCCTCGCGGACGATGGTCCGCATCATCGAGGCCGCCTTCTTCCGCTTCTTTTCCCGGAAGAGAGACTTTGCATACCAGAACTGGGCCCGGGAATAGATCTTCGAGTCGGGATACTTGAGCAGGATCGAATGGAAGCGGTATGCGGCCGCCTTGAAGAACTTGGTCCGATAGTAAAAATGGCCCACGTAGAAGTGGAGCGCGGCCTTCCTCTCCCGGCAGAAGGCGATCTTCTTTTCCGCCTTCGCCACATAGGGGGAGTCGGGATACTCGTCGACCACCTTCTGGAAGTCGGCCAGGGACTTCTCCGTCGGAGTCGGGTCCCGGTCCACCTTTCCGATCTGGTAGAAGTCGCACATCCCGATCCTGTATTGGGCGAAGGCCGCGAGGGGATGGGTCGGATGGAGTTCGAGAAAGCGCTTGTATTCGCCACGGGCCTCGATGAAGTCTCCCTTGAAGTAGAAGCGGGAGGCCTCGTCCAGAAGGGCCGATGTTCCGAAGACCTTCGTCCGGAAGGAGTGGGTCGGTTCGTCCTTGGGAAGGATGTTGGTAAAGGGATTGTATTTCTGGAAGGTGTCGCTGAGGCTCGCGCATCCCCCCAGCCCCACGATCATGACGGCCCCCGCCAGGAACCCGGCCCAACGCCTTCTCGTCTCCCCCACCCCGTTATTCCTCCTTGACGGCCTCCCATTCCGGCCGCAAAATGACAGACATGACAATCCGATCGAACTTCATCCGAAAACGTCCATGACGACGCGCGCGGTCTATCTCCGGGCCCTGGGATGGGCTACAGGATCCCGGCTCCTAGACAACCTGGAACTGTCCGGTCTCACCGGAACCGCCCCCGAGGCCATCCTCCGCCTCACCGGTATCCGGACCCGGGCCTACGCCCCTTTCGAGGACGAGGTGGATCTGGCGGTCCGCGCCGCAACGGATCTCCTCCACCGTCTCGACCGTCCCGTAAAACCGGACTTTCTTCTTGCGGCCACCACCACGCCCCAAAGCTTCATCCCGTCCACCGCCGCCCGGATCTCCTCCCGCCTCTATCCCGACGGGGGACCACCCGTCCTGGACGTGGGCGGCTCCTGCGCCGCGTTCATGACCGGCCTCTTCACGGCGCGAAGCCTGATCGCCGCCGGCGCGGCCCGGAACATCCTGCTCGTCAACACGGAGCGAAAGACCGGCCACGTCTGCCCCGTCCATTCTCCGGAGACGGCGCTCCTCTTCGGCGACGGCGCCGCGGCGGCCTGGATCACGGATGACCCGGGCCAGGGGGACCGGGCCTGTCTCCTTCGGGAAATCCGGATCGGCGCCGACGGGACCCAGGCTCCCCTCATCGCCTACGCTCCGGACCCCCTGACCGGCCGCAAGATCCTGTCCATGGATGGACCTGCCCTCTTCCGGAGGGCTGTCCGGACGCTTTCCCGGGAGATCGGGCGCCTTCTCCGGGACCACGGCCTGACTCCCGGAGAGTCCGGGGCCTTTATTCTTCACCAGGCCAACGGCCGCATTCTGGACGGGATCGCCGCCCGCCTTAAGATTCCGGAAGAGTGGTTCCCCCGGACGGTGTCCGTCTATGGTAACACGTCTTCGGCCAGTCTGGGGATCACCCTGGGGGAATTTCTGGAAAAAACCCCGGATCCGCTCTCCCGTCCCCTCGTTCTGGGGGCCATCGGCGGTGGGATCACCTGGGGGGTGGGGCTTCTGGATCCGGTCTGAGGAATTGTCCAAAGTCACAGGGCGGAAGGAAGGTCGGTCTTTGCAAAATCCTTTCCCTTGAAAAGGAGCGGTTCTCCTGTCGCCTTGGACAAGTCGTAGGAAAAACAGTCACCAAAATTCAATCCGGCCGCATGGCGCCCTTTCCCGTAGCGCCACCACGCCTCCAGGGCGATGCGGACGATCTCCTCGGTCACCGGAGAGACCAGGATACTGGCCCTTCGCTTGACATCCTCCCCTTCCTCTCGCCTCGCTCGCCTTGATCGCGGAAAGGAAGACGATTCCTTCCTGCCAACTCCCCTTTTGGAGACGGGGATGGATCGGACGGCCTGAACGGTCAGGCCGCCTGTTCGGAGGACGGATCCCCCGAACAGGCGCTGCGGGCGTGCCCCGCCCTGAGTATATTTTTCGCGGCGTTCGCGTCCGCATGGTCGCAATAATCGCAGGAGACGCACCGGAACGTGGACTGATCCGGCCGGCT
>JAKBXW010000141.1 GCA_021840555.1 Nitrospirota bacterium | reverse complement strand
AGTTCCGTATCAAATAACAATCCGGCTGCCGCTCACCCCATGTCTAAAGCCAGGGGCTTGCGCGGCAGATTTGGTCATCTCCTGGGAACGGGTCGATCAGATTGAAAAAGGCTCTCCCGGGCGAACGGAAAGCATCCGGCAATTCGAATCCGCAATCAGGCGTCCGAAGGTCTCCGGGGTTCCCGTCAGCGCCGGGAAGGTCCCATGATGGAGGGGAAGGACGGTTTTGGGCTCCAGGAAGTTAACAGCCATGGCGGCCTCCCGGGGTCCCATCGTATAGAGGTCCCCGATGGGAAGACAGACGAATTCAGGACGATAGAGCTCCCGGATGAGGCGCATGTCGGAAAAAATATTGGTGTCACCGGCGTGGTAGAAGCGGAACCCGTCGGAAAGCTCGACCACGTAGCCGGCCGCCTCCCCTCCGTACAGAATCGTGTCGCCATCAGAAATCCCGCAGCTGTGGTCCGCGTGCACCATCGTGACCGAAACCCCCGCTACGGTCTGGGTCCCTCCCTTGTTCATGGGATGGGTCCGGTCGACCCCCTTTTTGCCCAGCCAGGCGCACAGTTCGAAGATCCCGACCGTCTCCCCCCCGGAAGACTTCGCCAGGGGAACGGCGTCCCCGATGTGGTCGAAGTGGGCGTGGGTCAAAAGGATCAGATCCGCCTTCGAGAGATTCCGGAAGCGTTCGGGACAGGCGGGATTTCCGGCAAGCCAGGGGTCTATGATGATTTCCGTTCCATTTTTGTCTCGAACCAGGAGAGTCGAGTGACCCAGCCAGGTAAAAAGATGGGGATTCTTCTGCGTCATGGGAGCTCCTTGGCCAACTGTTGGACTTGACATCTTCCCCTTCCTCTCGCTTCGCTTGCCTTGACCGCGGAAAGGAAGGGGACTCACTCCTGCCAACTCCCCTTTTGGAGACGGGGAAGGATCGGACGGCCTGAACGGTCAGGCCGCCTGCTCGGAGGACGGATCCCCCGAACAGGCGCGACGGGCGTGCCCCGCCCTGAGTATATTTTTCGCGGCGTTCGCGTCCGCATGGTCGCAATAATCGCAGGCGACGCACCGGAACGTGGACTGATCCGGCCGGTTCTCCGCCGACACATGTCCGCAGGCGAAACAGGTCCGGGAGGTGTTCCGGGGATCGACCCGGACCAGGCGGCCTCCATTCCGTTCCAGCCTGTATTCCAGCAGGGACAGGAACGTTCCCCATCCCTGCGACAGGATGGAGCGGTTCAGTCCGGACTTCTGCCGGACGTTCCGTCCGGGGTTTCCGCCGCGCCACGGGCGCTCTTCGTCATGTTCCGGATCTTCAGACTCTCGATGTAGACGACGGCTTGGGTATTTCGCCCACCGCAGTCGAGGCCTTGTGGAGAAAGTCCAGACGCATGTTGGCCGCCCGTTCGTGGGCTCTCGCCACGCCGATCTTCTGCTTCCGGAAGTTGCGGCTCTTCGGTCCCTTCCGGTATTTCCGGGAGAGCTTGCGTTGCTCCCAGACGATCTTCTTTTCAGCGGCCCTCATCGCCATGACCAACTCGGGGGACGGGTGGATCCGTTCGCCCTCTGAGGTCGTGGCAAAGGATACGATACCAAGATCGATCCCGATTTCGGGACCGGTCCGGATCTCCGGCTCCTGAATTTCCCTCTCTGTCTGAAGGGAGACGGCCCACCGTCCGGCCTTCCGGGTCACGGTGGCGTTTCTGGGATCGCCGGAGGGTCTCCGGGAGAGGCGGACCTTGACCCATCCGACCTTCGGGAGAAAGATCCGGGGAAGGAGATTTCCTCCCTCCGCATCCCGGGTCGCAAGATCGAGCTTCACCTGGAGAGGATCGGGATACCGGAGGGAATCTCCCTCCCCCTTGCGCTTGAACCGGGGGAACCCTCGTTTCCCGGTCAGGGCGTCCCACAGGGCCCGGTCGAGGTTCCTGAGGGTCTGCTGCTGGGGATGCGAGGGACCGTTTGCGAGAAACCCGTACTCCTCGCTCGCACGCCACAGGGTCAGGAGCTTGGCCAGGTCCCCGCAGGAGAGAAGCGGGATCCCGGCGTCGAGGCATTTTTCCTGGAGATCGAGGGCCTTGTTCCAGACGAACCGGACGCACCCCGCATGGCGCTTCAAAAGGGCCTCCTGTTCCGGGGTCGGAACGAGTCGGAATTTGAAGGCTTCCATTGTTTTCATGATCTCTATCCTATCACAGGGCGAGGCACGCCTTATATCTCCGGCATGAACGCCGGAGTTTTACGGCGCTTTTTAGGACAAAGACGGGGAAGAGGCTGAAATGTCGATCCAGCGTCATTCTAGCAGAAATTTTGCCGCAAAAATGTTAGGATTTTTCGAAGCGACAATGTCAGTTGGGAGAAGCCGTTTCGAGAAAGGATCGCCGGGCCATGACCATCTACAACGAGGGAACCCGTGAAATTGCCGAGGAGATCGAAGCCCGGACCAGAGCAAACCCGGACTTCGCGCGGAAACTGGGGGATTTCGGCTTCATCGAGCTCGAGGACACCTGGGGGGACGAGACCACCATCCTGAACACCGCCAGAGTCTCGACCTCAAACCGGAGGCTTCGGTCGGTTGAGGATCTGACAGAAAAGGACCGGAACCTTCTTTTCCATCTTCTGTCCAAGCACCACGGGACCCCTTTCGAAACCGTCTACTTCCGCTTCCGCTTCATCGCCCCGATCTTCGTCCTTCGCCAATGGGTCAAGCACCGGATCTCGACCTGGAACGAATTTTCCATGCGCTACAGAAAACCCATCTCCGCCTATTACGTTCCGGACAGGAAGGCCCGGACCGTCGAGGGCTTCGAGGTGGTGAGCGCCGAACAGGTCGAGCGGTACGCGGCCCTGATGGAAAGCATATTCAACTTCTACGAAACCGAATACCGGGAATCCTGCCGAAGAATCGACGAAGCCTCCGACAAGGGACTGATCCCGGAAGGGAAGTCCGATCCGGCGGCCCGGAACCCCTACCGGGCCCGGGCCCGCGAGATCCTTCGCTCGGCCATCCCGGTCTCGGCTTACAGCGACGTCTATTGGACCGTCAATTTCCGCTCTCTCATGAATTTCTTCGATCTCCGGACCAAGGAGAACGCCCAGTACGAAATCCGGGAATATGCCCTGACCGCCTTCGACCTCTTCTCGAAGAAGTTTCCTCTTCTGTCCGATCTTTACAGGAAGGCCGGCCAGACATCCTGACCCCATGACGGGACGATCGCGCCCCGTTTCCCGAAGGCGGCACCCGGGGACAGAGGCCGATACGGCCTACCTTGCCGAAACCTATTTGACCAAATCTGCCGCGCAAGCCCCTGGCTTTAGACATGGGGTGAGCGGCAGCCGGATTGTTATTTGATACGGAACTTGTATAATGAACATATGTCAGAATATAAG
>JAKBXW010000140.1 GCA_021840555.1 Nitrospirota bacterium | reverse complement strand
AGGCTATGGGGCGGGGTTCATGAACCTCCAGGCGGTGACCAGCGCGCTCAACTACATGGACAAGCTCAACTATCTGAATGTTTCCTATATCTACCAGCAGGGGCTCTTCTCCGACTTCCCGAGCTTCTATTCCAACGGGGCCTCGGGAACGGCGATGCGCCAGCTCAACCCCACCACCTCGCTGGGAGCCGGCGGAACGGTGTTCTATTATTTCTATCCGGATCTTCCCACCTTCAATATGACGATGTACTCCTACTACGGGATTTTTACCCGGAGCCTGACGCGGCGTGTCTTTCTTTCGGCCATGGGGGGATGGAACGCCGTGGTCTTCGAAAACGGCCAGAATTTCCAGGCGCCGGAGTGGGACATCAACCTGGGGTACAGCGATCCCCGTCTGGGAATCGGCGTCAATGTCGGAGAATTCATCGAGAACGACAACTCCTTCGGGATCGAGATGGGACCGGAAAAGGTCAAGGAGGCCATGGGCTATCTATCCTACACGATCGGGCCCAAGACCTCGCTGTTTGCCAATGTGGGCTATACCTATTACGACTTTCTCGCGGCCGCGCCATTCGCCAACAGCTTCTTCCAGACTCTTTCGCCGACCATCTCCTACAACGGAACCTTCCTCGAGGGAACCGCCGGGGTCTCCTATCTGCCCCGGCCCTGGATCACGACCACTCTCATGTACAACGTTATCGACGGCACGACGAACATCCCCAACGAAACCATCATCGACCAGATGGTCCTCGCCATGGTGACCCTGACCTGGAATTTCAAATGACATCGACTCCCGATCGAGGCGAAGAGGGATTTTGGGAGTCCGGGAAAAGAATCTCGGTCTGCCATCTCCTACCCGCCCTTCCCGCCCACGGGGCGGAGCAGCTCCTTCTGGACATCGTCCGCCACACGGACCGGGAGCGGGTGAGGCTGTCGGTCTGTCTGATCTCGGATCTGGGGACTCTGGTGCCGGAGTTCGAGGCCCTGGGGATCCCCGTCGCCTTTCTTCCCAAGAAGGGCCGGACGGATCTCTCCATCGTCTTCCGGCTCGCCCGCTTCTTCCGGAGGAACCGCTTCGACGTCGTCCACACCCATCTCTTCACCGCCGACCTCTGGGGGAGGATGGCGGGACTCCTATCCCCGGTCTTCATCGTCTCCACCTCCCACACCACGCGCGACCCCAACATCGGGCGCCTGGGGCGCCTTCTCGACAAAGTCCTCGACCGCCGGAACGATGCGGTCATCTGCGTCTCGGAGGCTGTCCGGCGCTACCGGGTCGAGGAGGCGGGCTTCGATCCCAAAAAGCTCCACCTCATCGAAAACGGGATCGACCTCGACCGGTTTCAAAAGACCGCTCCGAGGGAGGAGATGGAGCGGAGGCTGGGGCTACCCCCCGGGCGCCGGTGGGCCGTCATCGTGGGCCGCCTCGTCCCGCTCAAGGGACACCGCTTCCTGATCGAGGCCCTTTCCCTTCTGGCGAAGGATTTCCCGGATCTAGGTCTTCTGATCGCGGGCGCCGGAGAAGAGGAAGCCGCCCTCCGGGCCGAGACTGAGGCCCTGGGCCTCTCCGATCGGGTCGTCTTTCTCGGCCTCCGGCGGGACATCCCCGACCTCCTGGGCCTCTCGGAGCTCCTGGTCCTCCCCTCCTCCCGGGAAGGCCTTCCTATCGTTCTCCTCGAGGCCCTGGCCGCTTCCCTTCCGGTCGTGGTGACGCCGGTCGGCGGAATCCCCGAGGTGGTCGAAGACGGAAAGACCGGGTTTTTCGTGACCCAGGAGCCGGCGTCGATCGCCTCGGCGCTTCGCCGGATCCTCGAAAGTCCGGAGAGCTCCCGGGCCATGGGGGCGAATGCCCGCCGCCTGATCGAAGAGCGGTACGACATCCGGTCGGTGGCCCGGCGGTACGAAAATCTCTACCGGAGCCTTCTGGCCAAGCGGCGTCCGCCTCATCCAGCGACACCGGCCGTCTCCCGGGAGAAGCCATGACCTCCGTCCTCTACCTCGTCGACAACCTGGGCCCCGGCGGAAGCCAGCGCTATGTGGCGGAGCTGGCCCGGCACGCCGCCTCCTTCGGGGTCTCCCCCCACGTCTGCTCCGCCAAGGAAGGGGGCGTCTTTCACGAAGAGCTCCTCCGGGAAGGGACGCCGCTCTTCTTTGCCCCCTTCAGGAAGCTCTACGGACGGGACGGATTGCAGGCCCTTGCATCGATCGTCCGCTACATCCGCACGCACCGGATCGACGTGGTCCACACCTTTCAGACCAACGCCAACATCCTGGGCACGATGGCCGCCCGGATCACCGGCCGGCGCGTGATCACCACCCGCCGGGACATGGGCGATTTCGGCATGCGGGGGTCCTCCCGCCTTGCGGCCTTCGAAACCCTCGTCATCAACCGCCTCGCCCACCGGATCGTCGCGAATTCCCAGGCGGCGATGGAGGCCGCCCGGGACCGCGAAGGGATTCCCGCAGGAAAGCTCGGCCGCATCTACAACGGCATCGACTGCGGCAGATTCCGGCCCGAAGCGGAAAAAGGTCCGTGGCGGCGTGCCCTGAAAGTCCCCGAAACCGCCTCCTGCGTCTTCGGGATCGTGGCGGGCCACCGCCCCGTCAAGTCGGTCGACACGGCGATCCGGGCCTTCGCATGCGTCCGCGAGCGCCAGCCGGACACCCTTCTGCTCCTGGTGGGGGGCGGCCACGAGCGCCCCGCCCTCGAGGCGCTGGTCCGGGATCTCGGCCTGACGGAGACGGCCCTCTTCCTGGGAGCCCGGGAGGATGTGGAAAATCTTCTGCCGGCCTTCGACGTCTTCCTGAACAGCTCGAAGAGCGAAAGCTTCTCGAACGCCATTCTCGAGGCCATGGCGGCGGGTCTTCCCGTGGTGGCGACCCGGGTGGGGGGCAATCCCGAATCGGTGGCGGACGGCCGGACGGGATTTCTCGTGGCTCCCGGCGATCCGGAGGCCATGGGGGAGGCAATGGCCGCCCTGGCCGCCGATTCCGATCTCCGGCTACGGATGGGGCGCGCCGGGAGAGAGCGGGTCGAAACGCTCTTTTCCAAGGAGAGATCCTTTTCGGAGCTCGCCGCCCTTTACCGGTCGGTCATGGGAGGCTGAACCCGGCGCCCCTCCGGGCAAGAAAGAGCGGGATCGGTCCGGCGATCCTGTCCGACGGGTCGGGGAGGATTCGGGGATTCCGGATCAGGGGAGGACCCAAAAGCCGAAATCGATCGTCATGGAGGGAATTCCGGGTCCGTTGCCAAAGTCTGACGGGTACCCCGCGGAAGGTCTGGTATTGTAAAAATCTCTCAAGAAACATGGATTAAGATATCGTATTTAAATGATAATTTTTTTATAATTTCAAAAAATTCCCCAACAAAAACCCCTTGTTTGACCGAGGAGGAAGGGCAGATTTCCCGCCTCGGGAGAGGCTCGTCGATTGCTTGACTGAAACATGGG
>JAKBXW010000139.1 GCA_021840555.1 Nitrospirota bacterium | reverse complement strand
TTCCGATCTATGCCGGAAAAGGCAAACAGGGTTCGCACACACCTTTCCCAAAACGAGTCCATGAAGCGCGAGAACATTCCCCGCTACCCTGATGGGCTCCTTCCCCGGGAATGCTTTCATCCAAATCCCCGATCCGGTACTCCTCCCGCGATTTCTGTGATCCCCGTCACTTCCCCGACAACCATATCCGTTCCATAATAAAAAATTAGGCATAATGTTAATCGCTCGGTTCAAAGAGCGCAAAGGAGCCTCAGGGGCCTTCTTCCGGAATCGCCCCGATACGTCCCTCCGGAACTGAAAATGGATCCATGCCACGGGTGTCGCCCCGTTCGTCTCCGGGGGCCGACGACCAGGGAGGAAGCGGATGCACATGACCAGGCGTCTTCCCCCTTCCATCCGGAAGGGCTTGCCCCGATTCGCCCCCTGGCTCTGGTCCGGAAGGGCACTGGCCTTTTTCCTGTTTTTTCTGACCGCTCTCATCGTCCTCTCTTACGGGGGAGCCCTCTTCGAATTCTTTTCCTACCTTCAGGACGAGCGGGAGATCCAGACCCTTTCCCGGGAGGCGCGCCTCCTCGAACGGATCGACATCGGGATCGGACGGGTCCGCCTCGCCCACGACGCCTATCTGGTCTCGGGGCAGACTTCCTATCTGGGAACCTACACCACGGGAATCGAGACCCTGTTCCAGAACCTGCGACAGCTGAAGAGGGTCCGAAGGAGGTCGGGGGATTCCGGAATCGCCCGGATCCTCCGGAGCGCGACCACGGGAGTCGACCCGGCCCTTCTCTCCCAGGCCCGCGACCTGGAGCGCCGGGGGCTGATGGAGACCCGGACGCACTTTCTGAGAGAGGATCTCACCGCTCCTCTTCTTCCCGTCCAGCAGTCCCTGGCCCGGGTCCGAATCCATCTCAGGACGGAGGGGGTAAACCGGAGGAGGTCGGCGCGAGGCCATCTCCTGGGGACGTCGACGCTGTTCGGCCTGTCCTTCCTCCTGTTCTCGACCTTCCTGGGGGTGACCGCCGGACGCATCACCCGGGACATCGCGAGCGTCAGCCAGCTCGTCTCCTCCCTCTACCACGACGCGCACCACGATCCCCTGACCGGCCTGCCGAACCGCGCCTCGATCCTCGAGACCCTCGATCGTCTCGTTTTAAGCCCTCACAAAGAAGGAGAGACCCTGACCCTCCTCTATATCGATCTGGACGGATTCAAGGCGGTCAACGACCGCCTGGGCCACGACAAGGGGGACCTGGCTCTCGTGGCCGTGTCCCGGCGATTCAAGCGCGCAATCCCCGAAGGAGACATTCTGGCGCGCCTGGGAGGGGACGAATTCCTGCTCCTGATCCCCTTCGGACAGGAATCCGACATTCCCGGGAAAGTGGCCTCCCGGCTGATCGGAACCCTGTCCGATCCCATCGACCTCGAAGGGGAGACAGCCGTTCTCGGAGCCAGCATCGGAATCGCGTTCTTCCCGGCCGACGGAAACACCTCCGAGATCCTGCTCAGAAACGCCGACGAAGCGATGTACCGGGCCAAGGAAGCCGGGGGCAACGGCTTCCGGTTCGCCGGAGTTCCCGAGCCTTCCACCTCCTCCGAACTTTGATCCGACTAGGCGCCTCTCCCTGGCCCACCGGACGACAAAATAGAAAACTTTACGACAAGAATCCGAGGAGCTAGCTTTCGAAGGAGTGCTTTTCCAAGAAAGGGTGAGAACGGCATGCCCGGCGTCCCGTGTGGACCTCTTGATCGAAAAACCAGGGGATAAAAAGCGGGACCGGAAGTCGTCGCGATCAGGAAGGATCGCTATTTTTGACTAAATTAAGTTTTAAACTTAAAATAGTCATCATGTATATTCCGCGCGACATCACCTCACGACTGACCACGAGCACCGCTCCCGTGCAGATTCTGGTCGGACCACGCCAATGCGGGAAGAGCACCCTCCTCGCCCATCTGTCCGGTTCCTCCTTCAAGGAGGTCACCTTCGACGATTTGCAAATGAGAATCCTCGCAAACCGCGATCCGGGTCTTTTCCTGGAACAGTTTCCCCCTCCGATTCTTCTCGACGAAGTGCAATATGTCCCCCCTCTGTTTTCGGAGATCAAGCGGATTGTCGATCGCCAAAAACGCGATCGGGTCCTGCACGACAGGGCGGTTCCCGTTCTTTTTCGAATGACGGGTTCGGACCAGTGGCTCATGGATAAAAATGTGAAGGAAAGCCTGGCAGGGCGCGCGAGCTATTTTTCCCTGAATACCCTTTCAGTCCATGAAATCGCAAGGGGACTGGGAGAGGTTTCGGTCTCCGACATCCTTTTCAGGGGAGGGTGGCCGGAACTCTGGACCGACCGGACCCTTTCTCCGGTCCAATACCTGAACGACCATATTCGAAGCGCGATCGAACGTGAGATCGTCCTCTCCGCCGGAGTTCAAAAGCAGGAATCCTTCAGTCTCGTGCTGGGACTCCTGGCCGCACGGACCGGGACGCTGCTGGATTACTCAAACATCGCGCGGGACAGCGGGATCCAGGGAGTCACGGTCAAGGAGTGGGTCGGCATCCTGTCAAGGGCGGCCATCGTGTCCCTTTTGAGACCGTATGAGAGCAATCTCAACAAGCGCCTTACGAAAACTCCGAAATTGTATTTTCTCGACACGGGGCTCGCGGTCCGTCTCATGGGATGGCAGGAAAAAGCTCCCCTCCTGGCCAGTCCACAGGCCGGAGCGCTCTTCGAGACATTGGTCTATTCCGAAATTGTGAAGTTCATCCAGAACTGCGGCAAATCCTGGCAGATCCATCTGTGGCGCACCAAAGAAGGGGAGGAGATCGATTTCCTTCTGGTGGCCGCCTCCGGAGAGGTCGTGGCGCTTGATGCCAAAATGAGTCTGAACTCGGTCCAGCCGGCCCGTCTCCCTCCCTCTTTCTTGAAGCTCTTTCCAAGGGCTCGGCAGATCGTCCTGGTGACCTTCGGGGGACAACGCCTCCAGCTTTCCCGGGAGTGTCTGGCGATTCCTCTTCCTGAGCTGCACGACTTTCTGATGACGATCTGAGTTTCCCCTCCAGTTCCCCAGAAAAGCCATGGAGATCGAGGGTCCGAAGGGAGGATGGACCTCATGGTGGAGAGCCGGAAGGTCGCACGGCAATGCAAAGGATGAAAGGATCGATTCGGACGAGAAGATTTGGTTCTTCCGAAGAATTCGTTGGCCGAAAATTGTAAATAAGAATATTGCTATGGATTGAGGATTTGAGGAGAGTGCATCCCGGTCCTTTTGTTGAGACAATGAGGATTGTCCACGTCTTCATCACTCTCAAACAGAAAGGAACCGAGATGCTTCTTAACTCTGATATAGACATGGCCGATGTCAAGCCCCTTGAGCAAAAGAATCATGCTGTTTCGTTGGATACAACGAAACACACCGTCAGTACTGGTTTTCCGCATGTTCCCTTTTTCTCGGATTCCTGAAAA
>JAKBXW010000138.1 GCA_021840555.1 Nitrospirota bacterium | reverse complement strand
TCTTCGGCCATTTCTTCCCTTCTTTCTTCTCTCGGTGAGAAATTCTGGAGGCTGGGAGAGGTGGTGGAGGGAAAAAGGGAGGTTCTTTATGTCTGAGAATAGCCCATTGCGTCTGGCGATCTTCGCTTCGGGGCGCGGATCGAATGCCATGGCGATTCTTTCTGCTGTCAGAACAGGACGACTTTCCAGGGTAGATCCCGTTCTCCTCGTCTGCGACAGAGAAAATGCCCCGGTTCTTGAAAAGGCCCGGGAAGCGAAAATACCAGCCCTTCAGATTCTGCCGAAAGCGTTTCCTTCGAAGGACGAATATGAAAGGGGGATCCTCTTCCACCTTCGGGAAAAGAATGTGGAAGCGATCGCACTCGCTGGCTACATGAGATTGGTTGGACCGGCCCTGATTGAGGCCTATCCCGACAGGATAGTCAACATCCACCCCTCCTTACTTCCGGCATTCCCCGGACTTAACGCCCAGAAGCAGGCCATAGATTACGGGGTAAGGGTGACAGGGGTTACCGTCCACTTCGTGGACCTTCAGATGGACCACGGTCCGGTCATCCTCCAAAAATGTCTTGCCGTCTCTCCGGAGGATACGGAAGAGAGTCTCATTGAGCGCCTGCTTCCCCTTGAGCACGAGGCGTACGTCGAGGCTCTGGAAGGGCTGTCGTGTGGTCGTCTGCGAATCTCCGGGAGACGTGTTTTCTGGGTTTCCGATTATTGATGTCAGGTTGCGGTTGTGGTAGTCTCTACCGATATCCGTGAGGGGGGTTAGCTCAGTTGGGAGAGCGTCAGGATCGCACCCTGAAGGTCAGGGGTTCAAATCCCCTACCCTCCACCAATTCCCAAGCCATTCTCCTTCTGTCTCCTCGAAATTTTTCTTCGAAAATTGACTTTTTTGAATAATTCGGAACACTGAACCTCGAAGACAACGATCTCTTCCAGGAGGTGTTTCCGTGGCGACGATCGACAAGCGGGGCGACCTGCAATGGTGGGCCAGATAAAACGCAAGGGCTATCCTGTCCAGCGGAAAACATTCAATTCCAGAGCCGAAGCCGAAGCCTGGGCGGTCGTTGTCGAGTCGGAAATGGCCCGGGGAATTTTCGTTTCCTGGGCCGAAGCCGATAAAACGATCCTGGCTGAAGCCTTGGATCGATATGAACGGGAAGTGGCAAGCCTTCAAAAAGGGGCCGTTCAATACGCCTCCCTGATCAGAATCTGGAAAAGAACACCTCTCGCCGCACGATTCATGTCTTCGATACAGGGATCCGATCTGGCGAAATACCGGGATAAGCGGCTAAAATTGGTGTCGCCAAAGACCGTCAGCCACGAACTCGGATTCTTGTCTCGTCTTTTTCATACCGCGATCAAGGATTGGGGGATGGGGGGATTGGTTAATCCTGTTGCCCAGATCCGCAAGCCGAAACTTCCCAAAGGCCGGGACCGTCGCCTTCTTTCCGGGGAACTGGATCGGATCGTCTCCGCCTCCGAATCTCCCGTTCTTGCCAGTATTGTCCAATTCGCTCTGGGAACAGCAATGCGTCGGTCGGAGATTGCAGGGATGACTTGGGGCCAGGCGGACTTGAAAAGACGGACGGTGACGCTTCCGGAGACGAAGAACGGCGAGAAACGGATCGTGCCCCTCTCCTCCTCCGTGGGGAGGGGGGATTTTTCATTTCCCACTTGGGGGGGGGTTTTTACACTTCCCACTGACAAGGAGGCGGACGTGTCGGGCGGATGGCCCAGGAATCGAAGAAAAGGGGGGGATGAAGGGGCAGCGGGTCAGCCGGTGTCGACCCGGAGTTTTCCAAACATGACGGCGACGACATGGTCCCAGTTGTCGAACAGGAACCACTTCAAGAGTGTGGAGAACTCCTGAAAGAAGGCGGCCCGGGAGCCGTAGCGGAAGCGGAGGGTGCGATAACGGTCGTCGAGGAACTCGAAGGCCGTGTGGACGAGGAAGGCCAGGAGATCGGAGAGGTGACGCTTGCCGTGGCCATCATTGTGGTCGAGGCGGTAGCCCCCGAGCTTTAACGTCTGGATGTGCTCGTTTTCGATCTTCCACCTGGCCCGGCCGGACTTGGCAAGATCGACGAGCGACTCCGGAGTGAGCGGATGGTCGGTGATCCAGGCGTTGTGGTAGTGGACCTCTCCGGTGTCTTCATCGGTCACGGTGAGTTCGAACCAGTTGACCAACAACGCCGCGTCCGCGTCGCGGAGCGGGAGACTGTCCATGAAGCGGAAGGACCAGCGCTCCCGGACAACCTCGGGGATCCGCTTTCCCTTGGGCTTCCCCTGGCTCTTCTCAAGGACGACGCTGTGGGTTTTGAGCGTCCCCGAGCGGGCGAAGTCGTCGACCCATTCGGCGATCGCGGGATGAGAAGAGGGCTTGCAGGTGAAGAGGAAATGGAATCCGGCGGCCAGCGTCTTCTCGCAGAAGGGCTGGTGGGCATAGAGGCCGTCTCCCAGAAGTGTGACCCTCCAGGGAGCATAATGGGCTCCCCAGGCCTCGATCCAGCGGGAGGCGGCCCGGATCTCGCAGTCCTGTTTCTCCCGGCCATCCTCCCGGACGACGAACTCCGGGGGAAGGGGCACGACGCGAGACTCTCCGGGAGCCACCAGGGCCGGGGTCACCGCAATGTGACGATAAAGGATCTTCCCGTCCGACCGATGGGTCTCATGGCAGCATGAACAATGAATGTCGCTCTCCGAGGAGAAGGTGTCGGTCCCGTCCAGTGCGACCAGGAGCGTGTCGTTCAGCACCCGGTAGTCGGACAGGCAGCCCTCGGTGTAAAGCGTGTCTCCGACCTCCCGGATCAGAGGGGCGATCTCCGGGGGAGGAACCGCATCGAGGATCTTGCGGATCTGGGCATCCGTCGGCACGTGATGAACCCCGAACAGCGATTGCACATTGCTTCGTCCGGTCGTCCGCTCGAGATTCCGCTGGAAGGCCAAAAACGAACCACACTGGGTGAAGAAGACGGTGAAGGCCGAGCAGGCGGCGTCGAAGAGGGAGTATTTGGTATTGTTCCCGCGTTTTCGTCCGTCCGGAAGAACGCGGAAGGCGGTCGCAATCCGGTCGACAAGTCCCTGGGCCCTGCTGGGAACGACATTCGGGGTGGGGTTCGGAAAACGAAAGGTCTCCATGCCCTCCAGAATGCCTGAAAACACAAGATGTGTCCAGTCTTTTTTGTTCGTAAGCGTAGGTTATTGCAGTAAAATCAAACTTTAAACTTAGAATTGCTGCCGGGAGGGTGAAGAATCCGGCAAGAAGGAGCCGTCCCGCGTTAAAATCCATTTTTATCTTGTTTTCCGTAGTCGTCATCCTTGTCGCGCATTGGAGACCCCGGCATTCATGCCGGGGAGGAAGTTGTGCGCCCGGCATGGGCGCGATCTCGGAGGTGAAAGTCCTCCCGTAAGCTGACCACAGCAAGCGAAGCGAAACGCAACTGCGCAAGGGTGACCGAGTGTGGGGAGTAAGCGTTGAGCGA
>JAKBXW010000045.1 GCA_021840555.1 Nitrospirota bacterium | reverse complement strand
ATTTCATAAGTTATTATTGTTTAATGCTTTTAATTTCACGAATTGTCCGGAATTGTTCAGACGAGGACATAAATTCTATGTCACCCTTTTGTCACCCTGAGAATGGGAAAAACACAGAAAACAACAGGAGAAAAACGGAATAAAACGGAAGGAAAAGAAGATGATAAGATATCATAGATTATTGATTAATATTGAATAAGAACTGGAGCCACAACAAGAAACTCCTGTATTATAAAGCAGACTCTGGATCTGTCTATCTAGGTTCGACCCCTAGTCCCCCAGCCAATCCTTTGCAACGCCTCTCGAAAAAATCCACGAAATTTCAGAGACTTGTTCTTCTTTCGATTCTCTTTCAGCACTCCTTCGCTCATTGTTTTCCCATTTTCCCATAGATAGGCTGAATCCCGGGAAAGAGTCTCTTCCATGGACCTCAAGACCGAAAATCAATATGTCCCTTAAGCCGGAAGAAGTGGCGGGGTTCCTGAAGTGGTTCGGAGGAGTCAAAAACGCCTGGACAGCTCCGATCCGCTTCCAACGTCAGTTTGCAAAGATCGCTCCGGACAAAGAATCGCCCTCATCGCATTTTAGGGCAAATGAAAATTCCTGAACAATGTTGCTCAAAAGAATTGTCGGAAAAAGTGAAGAATCGGATTTTCAGGGGGGGCTGGCATTGTCTGCGTGCAACTCGCCGACGGCTCTGATCCAGCCAGAAAAGGGAGGACAATCGAGGGGCCGCAGGCCGGGTCTCCTCTGAGCCCTGTTTTTTCGTCGACGCTGGTCATGACGATGTCCGGCGGAGGCGGAGGCGGAAGAGGGGGAGCGCCGCCCTGCCATAACAAAAGGGACGACACGATCGGAAGGGCGAGCTGGGCCCCGAAACGGTAGGTGGGGGTGTTGTCATCGAAGCCGACCCAGGCCAGGACGAGCTCTTTTGATGAAATAGCCACAAACCATGCGTCTCGCCCCCTGTTTGCCGTCCCGGTCTTTCCGGCCCATCCATCCCGCCCCGGAGTGGTGTTCATGAAGGCCGCGGCCGTCCCTTCCTCGAGAACACGATGAAGACCGCTCCAGAGCAGGTAGGTTGGCCCAGGGGAAAAAATTCTCTCGGAAACGAGATCCTTTTTCCCAGGGGATTCCAGAAGGGAGGGGGAGACCGCGAATCCCCCGTTGGCGATTCGGCTATAGGCGGTCGCCATCTGAAGCGGGGTTTGGGCGACCACCCCCAAAGGATAAGACATGGGGATGCGGGAGGGACCGGGCGTGTCGAGTCCAAGCTTTCTTGCCGTATCGACAAGAGCCTGCTTGTCCAGCGTTTCCGTCAGGTGGAGAACGGGAAGATTCATGGAGCGGGCCAGCGCCTTGTATAGGAGAACGGATTTGGCGGCGTCATACTCGTCGTTCTTTGGAATCCACCGTTTATGGCCGAGAAAGAGGTGGAGCGGTGTGTTGGGAAGGGGAGTGGCCAGGGTCGCGACAGGAGGAGCGGAGCCCTGGGGAGTGAGTGCCGTCAGGTAAGGGACGATTTTAAAAAGGGATGCCGGCTGTCGCCGGGAGCGCGTCACTCTGTTCAGGGGGGAAGAGGCGAAGTCCCTTCCCCCCACCATGGCCCGGATCGCTCCCGTCCGCGGATCCATGACGACGAGAGCCGCCTCCAGCGCCTGGGGGTGGGATTTGCGGACGCGGGGGGGGAGAAATTTTTCGAGCCGGCTGAGAAAAGAGGGTACAATCCTGTCTGCCTGTTCCTGAAGAAGAGGATCCATGGTCGTGTGAAGAGCCGCCGGAAGGACCGGTGAAGGGATACGTTTCTCTTGCCTGGCCAGGCTGTCCAGAAAATAGGGTCCGACAGGATGGAAAAGTCCACGAGGTTCGATCATGCCCAGCGGTTGACGAATCAGATCCATCCATTTTTTTTGATTCAGGATCTGATGACGATATAATAAGGTCAGGATGTTGTCGCGCAATTTTTTCGTTCGCTTCGGATGGAGAAAAGGAGAGTAGTAGGTGGGGGCCCTGTTGAGGGCTGCAAGGGTTGCCGCTTCTTTCCAGCCAAGTTCATTCGCATGGCGCCCGAAATAGCGAAGGGAAGCCGCCTCAACCCCGACGATCCGCTCCGTACCGTATCCGCCAAGATCGATATGGTTCAGGTAAAGTGCGAAAATCTCCTGCGGAGGAAGAAGAGCCGCCATCCGGATGGCCAG
This sequence comes from Nitrospirota bacterium, assembly GCA_021840555.1. Lineage (GTDB taxonomy): Bacteria > Nitrospirota > Leptospirillia > Leptospirillales > Leptospirillaceae > UBA4572. The sequence goes on along the minus strand of JAKBXW010000045.1, from coordinate 12,659 downwards.
AATCGCTTCCTCCAGCTTTCGGGCGATGGATTTTTTTCGGTTCAGGAAAAGGATCTTCACGACCTGCTGGGTAATGGTGCTTCCTCCCTCCTTGAAACGCCGTGCGCGGAGATCCCGAAAAAAAGCCCGACCGATTCCACGCAGATCCAGGGCCGGCGACGAGAAGAAACGGCTGTCTTCGGAGAGCAGGAAGGTCGTCTTGATCGCTTGAGAGATTTTGTCGAACCCGACCGGGCGATACTCGATCATTCCCCCGTCCTCGATGGATCCGAGAAACAGGGGAGGGAGTCTGATGCTCGAGACAGGGAAGGATCCCCGCCCCCTGTCGGTGCGCATGATCTCGGAGATTTGCTCTCCTCCGCCCCAGCTGACATCGACCTCTCTCCCCGGGTCGAGAGCAAGATGGATGGTCCGTGTGGACTTCAGCAACTGGGGTGGGAGCGGGATCATGCCCCCTTCCCTTGCCATAATGAGGTAGTGCCAGACTCTGAATAAGGGAATGGGTTGCCCGGTCCTGAGGGTCAGGGGATGGGAGTAGACAGGGATGGGGCGGGCTTCCTGGATTTGTGCCAGCCTTGCATGTATTTTTCTATCGATCCACCCGACGGTCACCATGGTGGACACGATCATCAGAAGGAGAGCGAGACCCGAAAGCCAGAGAAGTCGACTCCCTGATTTTCTTTTCCGCCGTTTTTTTGTTTTGGGATTGGGAGACGCAGGATCACGGGTCATGGTCGCGAAATCGTCACAGGGATGAAATCATTGAGGTAGAGGAGAATTTCATGAGGCAATCCAGAGCTTTCCCCGGAGTGTGGATCCGCACCTTTTCCCTGGTCGCCGTTCTTGTCATGATGTCCTTTTCCGCCTGCACCCGCCAGGAAGGTCGTCCCATTCCTCTGGCCACAGTGATAACCTTCAAACCCGGGACGACCACCGAGAAGGATGTTCTGAAAAAACTGGGACCTCCCGAAAGCAAAACACGACTTCTGGGGGAGGAACAATGGACCTACCGGCATGTCCTTCACAGGGGATTTGCCAGTGTGGATACAAAGGTTCACGTTCTCAGGCTCAGGTTTGACGATCGGGGTGTTCTCCAGAGCGTTGAACAGAAAGAACGGAAATACCAATCCCTCTTTTAGCGATCCTTCGATCCACTCTTGGCGAGGCCCGAGATGATTCGCCTTGAGGGCATGACGGGCCCTTGCCATTCAACCCGCACATGGGGTCCGTTTCCGCAGAGAAGCACAGGAAAAGCCTTCACAGGGGGGGAGTATCCGTTCAGGTGGAGCCGTGGATGGGTTCCGTCGGGAGTTTCCCGGGCCCTTATCGTGAAGCAGCCTGTACTGGTTTCGAAGGAGAAGCCCACGGCGTGATTGTAGCCCGAAGGGGCGATCAGAAACCGTAGGGTGTCCCGGGACAATCGTTCGAGAACCATCTCCCGGTCGGGGTCATGGTTTCGGGTGACATGAATCCAGCCACCGGGATCCCGGATCGTTCCCGTATAGGCGATCCCCGGCCGGACCCTGACCGCGTGAATGGAAAAGATCCTCGGGATGTGGGTCAGATAGAGACCTTCGCTGTCCTTTTCCAGTGTTGTCCAGAGGGCGGAGGTTCCTGCGAGCACTCCCGGCGGCGCGAGACACAGAAGGATGGTCGCGACTCCTGCCGCTGTGATGATCTTTCCTACGATGGGTTCAATGGACCATGACATGTTTGGTCTCGGCAGTTGTTGAAGTGTTGGGGACGCCGGATGTTTTGGCGCCTGTCAGAAGGTCGAGGAGAAAGGATGCCGCAGTGTCCGCCCCAGAAGAACGATCCTTGCCTCCGGCGGGCCCCTTTTTGAGGGCATCGCCTTCCCGAAGGAGTCTGTCGATCCCCTGCTCTATCTCCGTTTTTCCTCTCGATGCCACTGAAAAGGCCCATCCGGCTTTTTCTGCCTCAAGTATCCTTTTCCGCTGATCGTCGAGGTCCCTGTCAAAAGGGATCAAAAGGGAGGGGATCCCGGCTTGGCCGAGCTCTGTGACGGTGTTGTATCCGCCACTGGCTACGGCAAAGTCGAAAGCCGGAAGCCATGGTGTGATCGGCCAGGCGGGAAACCATTCCCGGGCGGTGAGTCCGTCCGGGATCTTTCGCGACAGGGGCCCGGTCGCCACAAAAATGCCGACCTTTTGATCCCGAAGCTTCTGAAGGATGACGGAAAGGACCGGTTCCACCTCCGGATCGCCACCTCCGCCCAGAGTGATGAGGACCGTTTTCTCTCCGGTCGTGCCTAGCCGGTGACGAAGAGCCTGGGCGGGGTCTGGAAGAGAGCCTTCCGAAACGGTGCCCGTGTGCCGGACACGGGGATCCTTCCTGAGCCAGGGAGGAAGGATGACCGTCTCCGGGTCGTGTGCCACGAGAATCAGCTGATAGGGGGCGAGCCGGGGACGGAGCTCCTCCTCCCGAAAGACCTCAGGGCGGGAATCCCGGTAGACGAAAGCCTTGCGGATCGGCCATTTCATGATCGGGGCCAACTCCCCCTCGGGGCCCTCCGGAAAGGTGTCGGTCACGAGAAGGTGGGGATCGAACGATGAAACGGTCTGCCAGAGGAGGGGCTGGGTGGTCTGGTAGTAGGACTTTGGGGAAAGTCCGGACTTTCTGGCCCTGGAGGTCCCGGGAATCCTGATGGTGAAGGGGGCGTCTTCGTATGGGAAAGGTCCCGCCTCGCACCGGGAAAGCATGAGAACTTCGTGCGCGGGATCCTGCTTCAGGAGAGCCCGGCTGATGGCCAGAAGGCGGGTGACGTGGCCCAGACCCAGACCGTTTGTAGCGTAAAACAGGGTGCGCATCAGGAGCGATCCCCTCCGCCGAGCTCTCCCGCGTCCCGATCCTCCCGGTCTGCAATCCCTCCCCCGCTCCAATCCCCCTGGGGATGGGAATCCGGCATCGAAACCGGGGGGGTGTCATGATGGCCCTCATGGGTCATCCAGTCAAGGAGCATCAGGTCTCCGAAGGAAAGTCCTCCTCCCATATAGGGCACTCCCCCGGTATAAAAGGAGGATGGTGGCTGGTAGGTTCCGGTCCTCTGGTAGTTCTGATCCATTTCGGCGAGGCAGGTCGGACAGACCCGGGCGTAGGCCACTTTCCCCTGCCGCTCGAGAGGGACAGTTCGCCCTGCCGTGGCGTCCCGTCCGCAGAAGACGCATCGGTCGCCACCGATGGTCGGCGCGTCGGAAGGAGGGATCTGGTGGGAATCTTCGGGCGGAAGGGCGGATCCGTTTGAAGGGGAGGAAGGAGGGGGGGGGCCTGATTCACCCAGGAGCCCCCGGATATTCAGGATCGCGGCGTCAACGGGAGCCAGTGCCGCCTCAAAGCGGCTTCGCCTCTCGGCCCAGTCCGTTTGGGGGGATTCGGGTTCCCGGAGGATGTTCAGCACCGTGCGGTAGGCCGGATCCAGGGATCGAAAGGCCGCCTCGAGGGCATCTTTCTTGTCGGGATGGTCCAAAAGGTAGTAGTTCTTGTCGTCAATAAGCTTGTCCACGGCTTTCATGAGACGCCCCGCGGTCTCTTCCATCTCCTGTTTGTCTCTCGATTCAGAGACGGCCCTGTTTTGTGTCCGCTTCCGGATCGCCAGGACGAGCAGTACGGCTCCGACGGCCAGGAGGAGCAAAATGGCTCCCATATGGGAAGGGGAGGCGGCGGGGGCTTCCGGAAAGGAGACGGGGTGGGGCGGAGGTACGGGACTCTGACCTTCGGCGACCTGATGCATGAGGCGTTTGTGCATGGCCCGGACATGGGCGGGGTTTTCGGTGAAGGTGAGTCCGGGATTTGTCCGGATGGCACTCTCGAGATCCATCAGGGCCTGGTGTTCAAGGCCCTGATGATCCTCGGAAAGAGCCATGAAATATTGGAATTTCCCGGTCCCGGACGGCTGGTGCTCGTGGAGGGAACGAAAGACCCTCAGGGCCTCCTCGTAACGGCCGGTGTGGTACAGGTGGAGTCCCTGGGTGAAAGAGGGCTCGCCTGCGCAGGCGAGCCCGGTGGAGAAGATAAAAAGGAGGGGCAGAAACAGGAAAGCATCACTAAAAATCCGTCGCATGGATTCCTTTCAGGAATTTTTCTGTTTGAGGGCGGCAAGTTCCGCTTCAATATCGGGAGATTTCCTGTCGAGCTCCGAGAAGGCCGAATCCAAGTCTGATCCCCGTTGCTTGTCGGCATATTCTTTTGTCGCCTCGGCCCTGGCCTCCATCCGGGAGATCTTTTCCGTCATGCGTCCCATTTCCTGGCCTATGTGATGGGGGTCGATTTCGGCGCGGACGGCGTTGATCTCCTCTTTGGCCTTTGCCCGCTCCTCCCGGAGGGAAAGTGTGGACTGTTGACGCGCAAAGTCGTCCCGCATGGCGGTGAGCTTGTCGAGGTCTGCAGAAAGTTCGTCCACGACAGCTTTCTGGTCGTCCCTTTGCTTGGTCAGATCCGTCAGTTGGCCCGACAGACGACTTTTCTCGATCAGGGCCTTCCGGGCCAGGTCGTCGTTCCCGGCGGCAACTGCCTTTTCGGCCCGCTCCGCGAAAAGAGCGACCTGATCTTCCGACTCCCGGATCTTCTGTTCGATCAGTTTGACCTCGGCCATGGCCTTCACGAGCTCCCCCTTCGCGCTCTGAAGCTTCTGGTCGAGATCCCTGAGCTGCTGGGCGATCATTGTTTTTGGATCTTCGATGTTGTCGAGTGCCGCGTTCGCGTTTGCCTGAAAAATCGTCTTCATTCTGTCGAGCAATCCCATTTTTTCTCCTTGGAGACTTATGGAAGGCCGAATCCTGGAACGGCCTCTATCTTAATGGTTTTTGTGCGGAGGAAGCGGGAACTTCGCCTGATGTTGGGAGCTTGATGTAGTAGCGCATCAAGAGCTCCCGTTCATGGATCTCCGTCGGGGAATAAGGCATGTAGGAGGCTTCCCTGAGATGGAAGAGAGAGCCGGTCCTCGGAGACGGACCTCCCCTGGGAGTCCGGATCCTCTTTGAGCGGGCAAGGATCTGGAAGGAGCCATTGTCATAGAATCCGAGCCAGGCCTCCATCCATCGGTGGGCCGACCACAGGGGGATATGCCAGCGATCCGCCATTCCGGCCATGATGTCGAAAACATGGTCCGCCGGCAGATCCGATTTCCTCTCCCTGCGCGAGACGGCCCCCGTTACATCCCGTATCTTGAGAACCAGTCCCGAAGCGTCGATTCGGGAGGCAAGGCCGGGTTCGCTTCCCCGGTCGACCCCGAAAAAGGCTATGATGCGGTAAGGGGAAACTGGAAGGATTGTCACGAAATGTCTATGTTCCCGGCGGACGGGCTCGTAGGGGATGTCAATAAAGTCCCGCCATCCCGGGGCGCTCCTGATCAGGGGGGGAGGAGGAGCGTTCTGCCGGGAGGGCTCGATCGTATCGGGAGTGGAAGGCTTCGCCAACGGGATTTCCGGCCGGTGGCTGGCTTCCGGAATCGCCTTCTTGGGGCTCTTCGTGCCTTGAGACCGGGGAACCAGGTTGCGGATCCGTTCGATGAGGTCGATGCGCCGGTCAAGAGGTTTCACCGGCAAGCCGAGGGAGGAAGCCAGTGCGACGAGTTCAGGGCGCGTTTTCTTTGTGATTCCCGGGACTGGAGCATTCGTGGAGACCGTATCTGTAGCGCTGCCGGAGTTCCGGGGAGTGGACGGGGTAGAAACGGGTTTTTCCGATTTGCTTCGGGAGCCTTCTGGAGATTTCCCGGTTTTTTTTTCTTTCAAGGGTACCTCCCGCGACAGATGTCTAGAGGTGGGGCAATCCATGGTATCATGGACCGGAAAGACTACGAACCTTTCTTTCAAGGATAGCATAATGCAGGAAAACTTTCCCCTCTCCCCCAAGCCTCAATGGCTCCGTGTGCCGGCTCCATGGGGTCCGGAGGTCACCAGGATGAAGGAGCGACTCCGGGGTCACGGACTTCGCACAGTGTGCGAAGAGGCAAGCTGTCCCAACCTCGGGACCTGTTTTCGGGAGGGTGTGGCGACCGTCATGATCCTGGGAAAAACCTGCACGCGGGCCTGCCCATTCTGTGACGTGGATCACGGAAAGCCGGTGCAACCGGATCCCGACGAGCCGCGACGCGTGGGAGAGCTTGTCAGGGAGACAGGGCTTCGCTTTCTTGTCCTGACCTCGGTGGACAGGGACGACCTCCCGGACGGGGGGGCATCCCACTTCCTGTCCGTCGTCGATCATCTGAAAAACGCCTTTCCCGATCTGGGAATCGAGATTCTGGTTCCTGATTTCCGGCACTCCCTGGAGCGCTCTCTCGAGATTCTTCTGGAGGCGCCAATCGATGTCTTCAACCACAATATGGAAACCGTTCCGCGCCTTTACCAGAAGGTAAGACCCGGCGCCGACTATCGCCATTCGCTGAACCTTCTCTCCCGATTCGCAGCCGCGCGTCCGGGTTTGCCGGTCAAATCGGGCCTCATGGTGGGGCTTGGCGAGGAAAGGGAGGAAATCCGGGGGCTTCTTGAGGACATGCGCGAGACGGGAGTCACGATCGTGACAGTCGGCCAATATCTTGCACCCTCAACCGCCCATCTTCCCGTTGCCCGCTACCTGCATCCCGAAGAGTTTCGGGAAATCGCGGCGGAGGCGTGGGCCATGGGTTTTGCCCATGTCGAATCCGGTCCGCTTGTCAGATCCTCCTTTCACGCATCCCGTCTCGCATCTTCACCCGCCAATCAAGGGATTTAAATTGACATATCGAGAAATTTCGATATAATGGAAGAGGTCGAGCGGGTAGAGCTCTTCAAGGCGCTGGCCAACCAATCGCGCCTCCGTATCCTCAGGTGGCTGGGAGACCCCGAACGCTATTTCCCCGTGGACCAGTCCGCCCCCGAGGCCCATTCCAGAAAATACGGAATTTGTGTCGGGCTTCTGCAAAAAAAATCCGGCTTGTCCCAGTCCACCGTCTCCCACTATATGGCGATTCTTCAGAAGGCCGGTCTGGTGACGGCCCATCGTCATGGACAGTGGACTTATTACAAGCGAAACGACAAAGCCCTCAAGATGATCGCGCGGTTTCTGAAGGATGAGATCTGAGACAGGTTTTCGCTCATGAGGCATTACGCCCCAATTTCTAGGAGAGAGCATGGCAGACAATGAAGTGCAACCCCTGTTGACCCCCCTTGCGATGGGCCCATTTCACCTCCGGAACCGGATCGTGATGGCTCCCATGACCAGGAACCGGGCTGAAAACAAGGGGAATGTGCCGGTCGAGATCATGGCGACCTACTATTCCCAGCGCGCCTCTGCGGGCCTGATTATCTCGGAGGGGTCCCAGGTCAGCCCGCAGGGAGTGGGCTATCTGAATACTCCCGGGATCCATTCGAAAGACCAGGTGGAGGGATGGAAGCAGGTGACGAAGGCCGTCCATGACCGGGGGGGGACGATTTTCCTTCAGCTATGGCATGTCGGCCGCGTGTCCCATCCCGATTTTCACGAGGGAAATCTTCCCGTCGCCCCCTCTCCGATCAACCCTGAAACGGAAGCTTATACGCCGCTGGGTCTTAAAAAAACAGTCGTGCCCCGAGAGCTTTCGACATCCGAGGTGCGCGGTGTGGTGCAGGATTTTGTCCGCGGAGCCGAAAATGCCCGGGAGGCGGGCTTTGACGGGGTCGAGGTGCATGGGGCCAACGGCTATCTCATCGAACAGTTCCTCCGGGATTCCGCCAACAAAAGAACGGACGAGTACGGCGGGTCCATCGAAAATCGCGCTCGTTTTCTGATGGAGGTCGTGGACGGGATCGGTCGGGTTATTGGAAAAGACCGGATGGGGGTCCGGCTTTCTCCTGCCAACGTATGGAACATTCCGCCGGATTCGGATACGAAGGGTTTGTACGAATATGTGATCGACCGTTTGTCGGGAACAGGCCTGGCCTACCTCCATCTTCGGGAGAAGGCCTCCGACCTCTCCGGAATTCCGAATATGGTGACAAACGTGACCGAATACTTCAGGCCCCGATTCAAGGGAATTCTCATGACGAACACGGGGTTCGACCGGGAAAGCGGCAACCGGGTCATTTCGTCTGGCCTGGCCGATCTCGTAGCCTTTGGCGTTCCCTTCATCGCCAACCCGGATCTCGTGGAACGCTTCTCCCGAAAGCTTCCTCTCAACACCCCGGACCAGTCGACCTTTTATACGGGAGGGATCAAGGGGTACATCGACTACCCAACCCACGTCTGACACCCTTTCCATTCTTTACCTGGCCGGGAAAAGGATCTCCTTTTCCCGGCTTTTTTTATTCTCATCTTTATCCTTCCTGCATTCCTTTTCATCGGCCCCCTCGTCGCCCTCTCCTTTGCCGATTTCTCCATGGACAAAAGCTTCCCGATCGAATACGGAAACTGGTCCTTTAAAACCCTGGTCACCATTCAGGGAATTCCGGGGATCCCTCCCCGGACCATCAGCTTCGCCGACTGCCTGACCCCCCGACACAGGATCCCTGTCGAACTGACAAAAAACTGTTCGATGACACCCCCCGAGATCGCCGGAAAAACACTTTCCTACACGATGACCTGTACACGGGGAGTCTCCCGGGCCCGTTTCATCTACTGGAAGCGCCACATGACAGGCACGATCGAGACGAGGCTCAGCGGCCCGCAGAATCTGATCGTCGATGAAAGAATCAGAGGCCGTTACACCGGACCCTGCCACCGCTCCTGAACGGTCAAGAAAAAGGCATCAAGGATCGATGCATGGATACCTCTTTGTGAATGAATTAATCCTGTTTTACGGAAATACGGTCATGGCGGGCGAAGGCCTTGTAGTAGAGGCCCAGATAGGCCCCCTGGAGGAGTGCCCCGAGAAAAAATGGAAGGCCGAGAAAGCCATGGGCGAGAAGGGCCGCGCCCGCCACTGGTCCCACCGATTGTGGAATCTGCATGGAGACATTGTGGAGGCTTGCGGCCAGTCCACGGCGCTCCTCTCCCACGAGGCCGATCGACAGCGCCTGCCGGGCCCCGATCGTGCTCTGGTTCAGAGCGACTCGCAGGACATGGGCCAGGACCGCCAGGGGAAAGGTCGGCATGAGGGGAATCAGAAGGGTGAAGACAAGACCGGTACCCCGTCCGGCGATGACGGTCGGGACAGTTCCAAAGCGTGACGACAGACGGCTTGCGAGATAGGAAAGGAGGGCTGCAAGGAGATAGCCGCCCGACATGGCGATGCCGATGGCGTCCGGACCCTTGTGAAATCTGACAGCAAACCAGTAAGCCATCAGCGGGGCATAGAGTCCGAGGGAAATCCCGTTTAAGGCATTGATGCCGATCAGGGTCCGGAGGAGCGACCATTCCTGGCGCAGGGTTTCGGGTGTCGTCCGTCCGGACGGGGAGGATCTGTCCGGGACGATCAGAAGCAGGAGGATGGCGATGACGGCTCCGGCTGCGACGGTCAGGAAGACGGCGCGTGCCAAATCCCCTGGTGACGAGGCGCCGGGAAAGATGTGGGGATAAAGCCCGGTCAGGGCCCCCACGGCCATTCCTGCAAAGCCCATCGCCGTATTCACACTGAAGGTTGTCCCACGCTCCTGGGCGGGCAGAAGGCGGGCGAGCCATGACTGTTCGACCGGAGAAAATGGTCCCGCTCCGCCTCCCGTGGTTTGCCCGAAACCTCCCGCGATGGCGATGGTTCCCAGAATCCAGTTGGCCGGAGTTCCCTCTTCCGTCATGAATCCCGCCAGGGCGCAGGCAAGTTGAAGACATTCGTAGAATACGAGAAATCTTTTTCTTCCATAGCGGTCGCTGGCTGGTCCGGTCACCAGGGTCAACACAATCGAGAAAAGGATTCCGGCGGAGAGGAGCAATCCGATGGAGGGGGCAGACCAGTCCAGACGCTTGAGCTCGAGGATGAAGTTGGCCGAGAGCGCGCCTTGTCCTACGCTCCTTGCCGTCCGTGCCGCGATGAGCAATGGAACGAAGGGAGCGGTCATAGGTCCGGTTCGAGGAAGTTCTCCCCTGTCATCCGGAGAATCCGAAGGAGGCGTATCCGGTGGTCCGGTGTCTGTCTCCGGTCGAATCTGCCGAATTGGCTGCCATCAAAAAATGGGGGTTGAGGATTCCTTTTCGGGTGAAGGATCCCAGGACGTTGACCCCCGTCGCCCCGCAGACGTGAAACGGGTCGACAGACTGCCCGGAGTTGATTCTCGCGAAGGAGTCCCGGTCTGTTTTCGCCGCCTGAATGGCGCCGATATCACGTGAAAAATCCGCCGAGACGAGAACGATCGTCTCCGGATCCCCCAGATAATGATCCATCATGTGGACCAGAGCGTCCGAGGGGAGATCCGCATATCCAAGAGGGACGATGGGAACCGGACCCCAAAGCTCGAACAGGAAGGGCAGCTGGATTTCGATGGAATGTTCCATGATGTGGGCTTCGTCCGAAAACACGGTCTCGGAGAAAAAGGCGAGCTTCTGGATGGCCTTGCGGTCGACCGGGAGAGAGCCTGTGGGGATCCGGAAGGAGGGAAATGTTGGCAGGATCAGGCCGTATTCTGGCCAATCGTGGAGGGGCGCCACAATGATGACCCGATCGGGTTTTCTGGTCCGGCTCCCGAGAAGACGATAGACCGCCGCCGCGACCGGTCCGGAACACCGGAACTCTCCGTGCGGGACAATGAAGGCCCGGAGCTTGTCGGGATCGATATCGGGTGGGGAAATGGATCCGGAGTCGGCTAGCAGGGATCGGACCCCGGCGGACAGTGAGTCCGGGTTGTCCGGATAAAAGGATCCGGCATGGGCCGGAGGGCGCTCCTGAATCATGGGTGAAAGAGTTCCGGATGGGTTTCCGGACTCCTCTCCGTCTCCTTTTGCAATATTGTCCGGAATCGCCGGGATGTCGTGGAAGATCCCTTTTTAGGTGTGCCGGAACAATGGTATCACGGAGAACTCGCGAGTGGAATGTCCGGGGGGCGACGACGGGATCCCTCGCGCACGGTGGACATTTTCCCGGATTTCGTTCAGGGAGGAATCAGACGGAACTCCCGGAGGGGAAGGGGGGTATGACCTTCCTGGACAAGCCGTTCCCGGGTGCGCCGGACCCTTTCCCGGCAGATCGACCAGATGGTCGGAAGATCGGGAAAAGGTGTAGGATTCCCCGACTGGACAAGGATGACCGGGCGGACTCCTCCGTCCTGAGCGTTCAACTCCAGAAGGGATTGTCCGGTGGTCCCCGATCCCGCAAAAAAATCCATGACCGTATCGGAGGATCCGGGGGGAGAGGCCCATCCGATCAGGTCCCGGATCAGGCGGGTAGGTTTCGGGAAGTCGATGAGGACCTCTCCGAAGAGCTCCTTCATTTCCCGGGTTCCGTCGGTGGTCGTTGCCCGGTCGTAATAGGATTCGGGGGTTTTCCGGCGCTCCCGGCCCTCCTCCCTCAGATACTGCTTGGTGTAGACAGTCCAGAGCCCGTTCCTGTTTTTCTGGATCAGGATTTCATCCTGCCGGCGATCGAAGGTTTCCCGGCTCCAGCGCCACTGGTGCGTCGGACAATGGATGATCGAACCGTCAGGAGCCGTGATCGGATAGAGAAGATTTGGTCTCGGCGATTGACGGGTTCCGGATTTGGCAAAGGGAATTTTTTTATAAGGTCCCTTGTGGTCCGAATGAAGGTAGTCGCGTTTCATCGAAGGGGTAAGGGGTTCGCTGAAAGGGGGCAGGCTTCCGATCTCCCGGGCGTAGATCAGGACATATTCGGTTTGAGGAAGGATATGGCGGTTTCCCCGGCCCCGGACAACCTTTTTTCGCCAGGTGACCATCGAAACGAAGTTCTCTTCTCCGAAAACCTCATCGAGCAGGGCTCTGAGATGGTGGACTTCGTTGTCGTCGATGCTGACGAAGAGGACCCCGTCCCTTTTCAGGAATTTGTGGGCCAGCATGAGCCTCGGAAAGATCATGGAAAGCCAGTTGTCGTGCCGGTCGATAGACTGGCTTTCCCCGCCTGAAGAGGAATAGCGGTCGTGGTAGAGCATTCTGTTCCCGGTATTGTAGGGAGGATCGATATAGATGATCCGGATTTTTCCGGCGAGCCCCGGAAGAAGGAGCTTGAGGACATCGAGATTGTCGCCCTCGATCAGGATGTGGCTCTTGAAATCGAAGGTCAAGTCGGGTTCGAGAAAGCCTTTGGCCGGGCCGGTGACCTCTTTTTCGGCCATGGACCGTCCGGGCCAGGAGAGATGGGTTCGCACGGCAGACACTGGTATAGTCCTTATGTTCTGAAATCGTGAGGAGCAAGTTATTCTGATATTCGACGCAACATTATAGATCTAAGAAGCGGAAAGGGATAGAGAGAGCTTCAAAAAGAGCGGCGCCCGGTTGAGTTTTTAACCCGGATCTGGTAAAAACATTGCGGGCCGATAGCTCAATTGGCAGAGCAGCTGACTCTTAATCAGCGGGTTGGGAGTTCGATCCTCCCTCGGCCCACCATTCCTGAAGGCATTTCAATGCTTGTTCCCCCTAATCCAATGCCATCTTCGATCAACTGTATTCCTGGTGCAAAAGAAATTTCATCCTTGGCGCGCATTGGAGACCCGGGCATTCATGCCCGGGAGGAATGCGCCCTCCTTTCTGTCTTGGATATGTGTTGACGCATAGTATTTTCCCGCAGAGAATCTATTCTATGAAGTTAACCG
>JAKBXW010000137.1 GCA_021840555.1 Nitrospirota bacterium | reverse complement strand
TCTACGGGGAGAGCCAGAGCGGGACGAATCTCTTCTTCGGCAACGCCAACGCTCCCTCCTGGTCCTACTTCTGGCTCGCCCCGGAGATGGAGGTCACCTGGCCCCACACCCAGAAATTCGCAGTGACCTGGGGAGCCGGGGTAGCCCTTCCGGTCTATCAGTCGAACTATCCCCGCACCTATACCCCCATGGGAACCGCCACCCTTTACTTTAATGGCCCCTTCGGGTACCGGGGCATGTAGTTTCCACCCCTCTTAGGAGATGTGTGTCCATGCGTGGCTTCATGAAGAGATTTCTCGAAAACACCCGACATTTGACGACTCTGTTTTTTGTCTTCAAGAAAGGGAAGATACGTCTTTTCTGTTTGACCAAACATCCGGGTCTGTCCATGATTCTTTTTGGCCTTTTGATTCTGTCCGTCCCCCCGTCTGCCATGGCCGCAGGCGGCTCCTCACCTCTTGCTGGCTCTGCCCCCGAACCGCAAACTCCGGGAAGTTCCGACCCGTATTCCGGTCAGGGGCCTCCATCTTCACCCCCCGCACCTTTAGGGGATCCGCTCGTCGATCATCCGGGGGCCTTGCCGGTGGCCCCCTCAACGACGACCGGGATGCTGGCAAGCGGCATCGCCCATGCGGGAAACCGGATCTTTCTCGAGCCCCTGATCGTCAAAGACGGGGATATCGACAACCAGCTCACCCTCATGCCGGCCTACGGGGGGATGCCAGGCCGATCAAGCGCCTTCACCACGCCGATCATGCTGGAGAAGCGCCTGACCCATCATTTCAGCCTCCGTGTCGACACCCATTATATTGATCTCTGGACTCCGGGAAAGGGATATTCGGGCTTCCAGTATGCGGGACTCCAGGGAAAGCTTCTTCTCTATGAAAATGATCCTCACGAGATCTTCACGACCTTCATCATGCGGGGCATTACACCGGTCGGAGGCTCTCCCGTCGCCCAGGGGAACCCCTTTACGCTTTACTCCTACCTTGTCTTCAACAAGGGGCTGGGAGACCTCTCCTCTTTTTGGCTCCGGCCCATCGCCTTCCAGACCGATGTCGCCGGGATCGTGCCCTTCGGGAATGGGCCCATGCCTCTTTCTGACTTTACAGGTCTCAACGATTACGGAGATTCCTTCAGGTTCGACGGGGCGATCGAGTACAGCCTGATGTACCTGCACGACATCGAGGGCGTGAAGATGCCGGACTTTCTGGCGCATCTCACCCCGGCAGTGGAGTCCCGGACGCTGGTGAATCTCTCCCACAACGGCTATTACGGGGCGACGGAGGGGTACCTCTCCTACGAGATGAACTACCAGGCGGACTGGTACCAGGTGAGCGTGGCCTACCAGCAGCCCTACGGGGCGGACTCGTCCTTCATGGGGCAGCGCTACGTGCTCTACACGACCTTTTTCTACGGATGGCTTCTGAAGAAGATGGGGTACCATTCGACGCCGTTCTGAGAAGGCCAGAAAGATCGCCGGCAAAAGGTCACCCGCTCTTGTCCCGGAGCCGAAATCCCCGGTTCCGTCAGAATACCCCCCAAAACTGAAACGATCGAGATCGCTATTGTCCGAAGGGCCGGACGCAACGTGCCGCCCCCTCTCCGTCCCCGTCGTTTTTTCTCCGTCGAAAAGATCATTCCAGAGCAGGATTTACATGAGATTGAAAGGAGCAATCTTCAATGGTAGGATTTCATTAAAATCCGGATTGGACGACAATATATTCCGGATTGGACGACAATATATTCCGGATTGGACGATTGCAATGGACTTTGCAGACTTCTATGTCCCAAGGGTTGCTTCCCGAAGGATCGAAACGGCCCTCAACGACACTCCCGTCGTATTGGTCGCAGGACCCCGGCAAGCTGGAAAAACGACGCTTGTGCGCCAATTTTCCGGGCCCAGACGCCCTTATCTGACCCTGGACGACGAGACAGTCCGGGAATCTGCCCGCTTCGATCCGTCCGGCTTCGTCCGGAAACTCGACCTTGCGGTCATTGACGAGATCCAGCGGGCCCCCGAACTGTTGATTTCTCTCAAGAAGGCCGTCGATGAAGACAGACGTCCCGGACGGTTTCTCCTGACCGGGTCCGCGGACATCATGACCCTTCCGACCGTCTCGGAGAGTCTCGCGGGACGCATGGAAATAGTTCCTCTTCTCCCGCTGTCCCAAGGGGAAATCCGGGGAGAAAGGCCGGGATTTCTGAAGCGGATCCTCTCGGGTCGTCCGCCTGACTGCGTCTTTCCGGTCGACGGGGAGGCGCTCGTGAAGACCGTTTTGTCCGGCGGGTATCCCGAGATGCTTCGGCGGACCGATCCCAGGAGACGGCGCGCGTGGGTCCGGGACTATGTGGAGGCGCTATTCCTGAGGGATGTCCGGGAGATTTCCAGACTCGACCGTCGGGAGCTTCTTCTCCCGCTTTTCCGGCTCATGGCGCATCAGTCCGGACAGATCCCGAATTTCACGCAATGGGGAGGGCAGATCGGACTGGATGCGAAGACCACAAAGAGTTATGTGTCCGTTTTCGAACGGCTGTTTCTTATCCATCGCCTTCCCGCCTGGCATTCCAACCGGACATCCCGGTTGGTCAAAGCCCCCAAGCTCCATCTGGTCGATTCGGGAATCCAGGCGAACCTGACCGGCGTGACGGAGGAGTCGATTTTCCGGGATCGCTCCCGTTTCGGTCCCCTTCTCGAGACCTTCGCGGTTTCCGAGATTCTCAAACAGGCCTCCTGGGAAGAGGACATCGCGGGACTCTTCCACTTCCGGGACAAGGACCAGGAGGAGGTCGATCTCGTTGTCGAGGAGGAGGGCGGGAGGATCGCCGGAATCGAGATCAAGGCATCCGCGACGGTCACGCCCCGGGATTTTCGAGGCCTCAAAAGACTGGAAGACGCTGCCGGGAGGGAGTTGTCTCTGGGGCTCGTCCTCTATGACGGAGACCGGGTGGTTCCTTTCGGAGCGCGGCTCTTCGCCGCCCCCCTGTCCTCTCTCTGGAGCGCTCAGAACCCTTCCTGATGCAGGACTTCCGGAATCCGGCCGTTCCCGCCCATGGCACTCCGGCGGGGATGCCGTGAGGTGTGGTGTGTCGCCCGCTGTTTTCCGTGAATTTTTCGAAGTGCCCGGAAGTGTTGGCCGCAGGGGCCCGGGGCCCACCCGATCCTGTCCTCCGGACCCGACTCCACCCGTTCCGTTTTTGCGACGGACAGAGCGTGGGAGGCCTGTTCACCCAGATTTTCGCCCCGAAGATGTTTTCCTAAAGCCCCAGAAGAACCAGCCCCTCAGAAAGGATCCTTCTCGTAAAGCTATCGGGACGCTCTCGCCTTGCCGCCCATTCTTCCGGAGTGTAGACGAAGACGTCGACCTCTCCTCCCCACCGGAAAATAAGGCCAGACGCGTTTCGCTCTTTCGTGGATCTCCTCCCGGCTCTCCAGGACGACGAGAAGATCCAGGTCCGAATGGCGGGTGGCCGTTCCCCTTGCGGCCGACCCAAAGAGAAGGACGAAGGAGGGCTTCTCCTTACGGATAAAGTCTCCCATCCGCGATCGGGCAAAATTCCC